>JAUVCY010000068.1 GCA_030595585.1 Thermoplasmatota archaeon | reverse complement strand
TCAGTGAAATGATCCCTTATCTGTTCAACAAGTTCAGGATGATCCTTTTTAATTGAATTGGTAATCTCCCTGGATGATCTTTTCGAATGCCATATCAAAGCGTATATGTCACACGCATCCTTGACCTTCTTATCATCCTTTGTCCTCCTTGGAAAGGCAGAGAGTTTCATTGCCAGTAACACCTCCGGTCGAGGAACGAGGATGGTCTTTTTTGATATCGTGATCTCTCTCATTTTTTCATTCTCTATGGCGTCAGCCAATAGTGGCTCATCAATGGGTTTGATCTTGAAGGCCTCATTGTTAAGGGGATGGATACGATCGACCATGGGGTCGATATAGAGGTAGAACAGGTCGTAGAGTGGAATATTTCCCGCTTCCTTTTCATTCAACGTCCTTCCGGTCCTCTTATCCAGAATCCTGCAGAACCTTGATGTTCCGGATTCCCAGTATCCAACTCGCCTCAGGATATCAAGGGTCCTTGCAAAATTGTTTTTTCTCAGTTCCTCGATAGATGCATCAACATCGATATGGAAACCAAGGTCCACATCCCTGGACCCAAGATAGGGGGTATTATGTTCCCTCGTGTAACTCTCGTTCACTGTGAGATGGACAGCCCAGCCTCCCATCAATATCAATGGCTCTGGAAGCTCAGTGGCCAGGATATTCAGAGCATCATGGGATGCGTCTGTCTCCATTCTCTCGTATATCTCACTCTCTGTCATAGTATCTCTCCATGAGGATCTCTGCCGCCTCCATACATACTCCCCCTTCCCTGATCAGATCAACGATCAACTGTTGTATGCTGACGGTCTTGAGCGGCCCCTCCAGAACCCGGTTCCAGAACACATGCTCATCCGCAAGAAGGATCCGGACATTTCCTTTTCCGACATATCCGTTTGCGATCAAACTCTCATGCCAGGGCTTGCTATCTTCTTCATGGATATAGATATCCAGTCTACTTGGTATCAGATAGCTTCCTATCTGATTTTCAGCATAATAGGTGGTTATGGCGTGATCGAGCTTCACCTCCTTTAGGAATTTTTTTGGCTCTTGAATATGGTATTCCCTGAAGAGGGTGCTGATGGGCCTATCCGCCCATATCTTGAACAGGGAGATCGGTTCTATCAATGTGGAACCCCCTACAACTCCTTGTTTTTCCAGTTCTTTCAGAGTATTGTGTGTCCAATGATAATCAGTATCGGATTCCTTGGAGATCCTGTATATGCTACGCTCAACATAAGGTAAACTGAGGAGGATCCTGTAGATCCTCTCTATCTTGATGGCATTTCTCTTTCTGGTTGAGAGGATCTCTTCCCTTTTCATGTATATTCGAATATATGTTATACTGTAATGCTATATATATATGACGCATATGTTATTAAATTATATTATAAATTTTTTGCACATATCTCCCTATGCTCTACATTATGAGGATCATATTCAATATTAGCAATGCAAATGTAATGGATCCCTTCTACCACCGGAGCCTAATAATATTGCTCTCGATCATTTCTCTTGAGAACGATCAAGAAAACTTCACTCTTTGTCGAAGTTTTTTTCTGACCTTTCCATTGCATTATTATATGCCAAATGGCTACACTAAGTCTACCATATCGTACATGTAATGTCCTGTTTATGTTGGAAGTGTGATATACAATGGCATCCATGGAACCTGCTGATCCGGATAAATTACTGGATTCGACTAAAACGATCTTCTCCGAAGAGATGTATAACCAGAATTTGGCCTCCGTTTCAGCCTGGGTTGAGCGATCAGGTGGGGATCCCCAAAAGGCCTTTGCCCGTGTTTTGATCGTTAATAACGGCCTTTCGGCACTGCGGATAATCCAAGGGATCACATCCCTCTCCACCCTGATATCCAAGGGTAAGGATCCAAACCTCATTCAGGCCGTGGCCATCGCCTCTGACGCAGACTGGGTTGGCGATTGTCAGGAGGATGCACAGCAGCGACCCAACTACCTGAAGGAGCCAGATATCATCATTGCCCGCATCGCGGGATTGCGTCCCAAGGACACATATCAAAACCAGGAAGAGGTCATTGCGATCGCCCGAAAATACAGGTGTGACGCAATTGCGGTGGGATGGGGACATCTGGCCGAGAATGTAACCTTTGCATCCCGTGTGGAAAAGGAGGAGCTCGTCTTCATTGGTCCAGATGCAAAAGCAATGAGCCTGATGGGAGACAAGATCATGTCAAAGCTCATCATGGATGAAGCAGAGGTTCCCATGCTTCCCTGGAACGGCTCGAACATATCATTGTCCAATATGAGAGCGGATGCAGAGGGTCTTATCAGATCAAGAGAAGATAAGAAAGGACCACTTACCGAAACGGACCGGCATCATCTGTTATCCGATCTGGCCTATGAAAGGGTCGGGATCCGTTCCATCGAAGCGGCCCGGTCAGTTGTTGAAAATATTGAACTTCCCGTGGTCATAAAGGCTACCGCAGGCGGCGGCGGTCGGGGCATTCGTTTCATCACCAATGAAAATGATCTGGAAAACGGGTTGAAGGCCGCCATTTCCGAGGCATCCGCAGCCTTTGGAAACGACATCGTCTTCATCGAAAAGGCCGCCGATCCCGGCTCGAGGCATGTGGAGGTCCAGATCCTGGCAGATACTTCAGGGACCGTGATCGCTCTCGGTGAACGCGAATGTTCCATCCAGCGTCATAATCAGAAGCTTATCGAGGAAGGCGGCGATGAGATCCCCATAAGCGATACAACCCGGAGGATACTTCGAAAGGCAGCGATAGCTGCAGCAAAGGCTGCGAATTATGTGAATGCCGGAACCGTGGAATTTCTCGTGGACAAGGATGGAGATCCGTATTTCATGGAGATGAACACCAGGTTGCAGGTGGAACACATAGCCACGGAAGCAGTGTATCCTGGATTGGACCTTGTGACAGAGCAGCTGAAAATTGCCATGGGCATTCCCCTCGATCGGGAACTGATATCCTTATCCGAGTCCCTGACCACTGGTAAACACAGTATTTCCGTCCGTATAACGGCTGAAAATCCCAATACGGGTTTCAGTTCTCAGACCGGCACCATCAAATCGCTGGATATTCCCAACTTGGGTCCAAACACACCCCGGGCATATTTCAGCTTTGGAGAGGGAGGAACCGTTCATTCCTTTGCGGACAGCCAGATCGGGCATGCGGTGATAAGTGCACCCACTCGTGAGGCAGCACGACAGTTCATGGTGGCCTTCCTGAATAAATTGCGTATCAAGGGCATTCTTACAACCCTGCAGTTCTCATCCGCTATTATGCAGGATGCAGAATATATCGACGGCTCAGGCATTCACGTTAACTGGCTCAAGCAGCGGCTCGATGACGCAGAATCGAAAGTAGGTGCATCCCTCGGCGGTTCCGATGTGCAGCCAGAACTGGGCCTGGCAGCGGTTGCCATACTCGAATATCTCTTCCAGAAGGCAGAATCCAAGGATAAATTCCATGCGAGCCTCATGTCATCCCGTTCGATCGCTCCCAGGCTCCTTGCGAATACCGGCCTGACCCGTATGAAGTTCGGCAAGCATTATTATACGGTCATTGTCCGTGAGATCGCAGATGAGCTCTATGAACTGATCCTCGACAACGACCGGATCGTTGTCCGGTTCTGGGAACGGCTGGGCCCGTCCCGTTTCATGATGGAATATAATGGAACCGTCTTCCAGGTATACCGGACGGATGAGACCTCCATTACCCATATCGAAGTTGGCGGGCATAATATCACCTTCGAAAGAGATCTTGACCCGGACGTATTTCGGGCCCCTCTGGCAGGGATCATTGCCTCTGTCGATGTCAAGCCGGGGCAGTCGGTTGGGCCGAATGATACTCTATTCACCATGGAAGCCATGAAGATGATCTCCTCTCTGGAATCTCCTCGGGACGCCGCCATCGCAGATGTGTTCGTCGATGCAGGTTCAATTGTTGAGGCTGGAACGCCGCTCCTCAAATTCTCGGGAGAACAGAATGCGGATGGAGGACCTTCCCCCGCCGGATCTGACCTGGAGGAAAACGGATCCCGCCTGCAGTTCACGCATGATGCGGCAGATCTCTCCTCCAAGCTCGAGAGAAAGTGGGCCGGGAATGGTGATATGGAGATCCCCATAAACAATGATGATCTCAGGACCGTGATCGGCAATATCATGGGGGGTTATCAGTATTCGAACGACTTTCTGGACCTGTTGAAAGAAGAACTCACCGATATGAAGGAAAGACTCAGTAATGGACAGTGGACAACCCTCGTCCGCGATACGGTAACTGCCTTCTACAGGGATGAAAAATTCTTCAAGGGGTCCATATCTCTATCGGACGGGATAGCTATTGCAGAGAAGGAGGCCGGCATAACAGGTGCGGAGAAATATGATCTTGCAAGATCTCACGCGAACCTCCCCTCAAAGAAAGGAGTGCTACTTGCGCTGCTTTCACCAATTTCTTCAATGGATTTCGAATCTATCGTATCCGACCTGGAGAAGCTGACAGACCTGGGCTACTCCGACAATTATCACGACCTGTCCACTCGGGCGGAAGAGCTCATCCATCTGATACATCCACTCCGCGAGAAACCGATCGACCTGCATAAGGTCATGGAAAATATAGTCAGGGCAAACGAGTCGGGAGATATCTCCCTTCAGAATGAATTGATGAAGAATATCATGGCTGCCACGGAATCAATGGTATCCCAGCTGATCAATTATCTCGTAACTGGCAAGGGTTTTGCTCGAAAGATAGCAGGAAAGCTGATCATCATGCGCTCCTATCGGCGCCATAAGAGACTTACCTGCGAATATGAACATATCGAGAACGGGAAAAGACTCTACGTATGGCGTTTCAATGATGCTGATACCGACAAGGACCGTATGGGGATCGTCAGCCTGGTCGAACCCGGCGAGAATATAACTCAAAGCCTGACCGGCATGTATGGACGCCTTCAGCAGTTCTGGGAGGGATCTCCGGAGCGGACGGTTCACACGGGAGATGTTCTTGAACTGCTCATCCAGTGGCCCGCGGATATCACGAGCAGCGATGAACTGGCACAACACCTGGAGGAGATAGTGAATAAGGTTCTGCAGGATGAACATCTCAGGCGTGTCACGTTCGTTGTTCAAACTCATCATGACAGGGCACCCGGATTATTCACGTTCTGTCCCGAAGAGGATGGAAGCAGCATGTATCATGAGGACACCCTGTGCAGAAACCTTCATCCGTCCCTGGAATATCTGCTAGACCTTAAACAGCTCGAGTCCCTCAGATCGAACATCGTCAAGCTGCCATCTGCAGATCCTCTGATACATATTTTCCATCATCGCATACCCAATCCACGCGGTCCGGAGTTGCCGGATATCGAGAACCGGATCTTCGTTCGGGCCCTGATAAGGAACTCGGAGATAACCATGGGCCGCGATGGACCATCCTTCCCGGCAGCGGAAGAAGCATTTGCCAGCTCACTGCGGCATCTGCGGGTCTCATATGCTGCAACAGGAGCACGGTCTCACAGCAATCAGATATATCTGGCATTTGCAAAACCGATAGAACTCTCCTTTGAAGAGTATCAGAAGATAGTCAAACGGATGAACCGGCATATGAGCGAGTACGCCGATGTTGACCTCACCAGATTGGAAATACGGGGACGTCTCCATTCATGGAAGACCACCGGTAAGAGTATCGATATGCTCCTAGTGGTTGACAACCCGACCGGACTGCTCACCGAGATGAAAGAATTCGTGATAGACAACTCCGGCAAAGACAGGACGCATATGCTCATACCATACAATGAGTACGTCAGGCAACATGGGGAACCGGACAACTCATTATCAGAAAATAAATGGATGCCCCTGAGCGAACTGATCAAACCGATGAACAAAGTGGACAAGAAGCGCGTATTCCGCCGCCAAAAAGGGAAGGTGTACGTCTATGACAGGCTCTCACTCCTGAAAAACGAGCTGGAAAGCATATGGTCATCCTCCGGAAAAGAGATGCCGGATGATATACTGACCGCTCAGGAGATGGTAACCGATACGGAAGGGAAATTGGTTCCGATAGAGAGGCCGGCAGGTGAGAACGATATGTCAGTTGTGGCATGGCGTGTCCGTATCAGATCACCCGAGGCAGAGATTGGCCGGGAATTGATCGTGGTTTCCGGGGATATGACGCACAGGGGAGGGTCGGTTTCCATAGAAGAGGATATCCTCTTTTCGGAATCTGCCCGGATGGCCCGTGACGAGGGTATTCCATTTGTATATTTCGCGGAGGGGAGCGGTGCCCGTATAGGCCTGGCTACGATCGTAACCCAGCGTTTATCATATGATGACACGCAGGATGTTTTCTTTGTTGACAAAAAAACCTATTCCCTTCTGGAACCACTTGTTATCGGCCACCTCGATCAAGGCAACGGATCGCGTTATATCATCACTTCAATTCTTGGCGGCCTGCCGGGGATAAATGTAGCAGATGAGGACGAATATCTCTACGTTTCAGATACAACCTACAACAGGTTCAAAGACCGGATGACCGCGTATCGAACCACGGTCAATACCGGCCCGAAAGAAAAGATCCGATGGGTGATCGATTCGATCGAAAAACAGTATCCTCTGATCAATTTCGAGAATCTCTCCGGTTCTGCAATGATGGCAAGGGCATGTTCACTCACCTATCACAGTGTCCCAACGATGGCCGTTGTAACCGATACCTGTACGGGGATCATCGCCTACAATGTCCGGCTGTTGAAACGTATCATTCAGACCCGTAACTCGGAGATCATATTGACCGGCTACAGGGCCTTGAACTCCCTCTACGGCGGCGATGACGTTTATTCCAGCAATCGCGAGCTTGGAGGGCCACATATCATGGGCCCCAACGGAGTGTCTCACCATATTGTGGACGATGAAGGCCATGCGTGTAAAAATGTGCTGTCATGGCTTGCGGGCGTTCCGATCCAACGGGGCTCTCCATCTCCTGTACAGGAAACGACAGATCCGATAGAGCGGGATATTTCAGAGATACTCCTTGGACCGGATGGCCTGATCGAAAGACCCAGACCCGAGGCTGAACGGCCGGTTCCTTATGATTCAATGGAATTGGTTCGTGCCATTTTCGATGAAGATTCCACCGAGGAGGCCATGGAAGAGTGGGGTGGCACAGTTCATGTCGGCCGTGCAACCATTGGTGGTCAGCCCGTAGGTTTCATCACAGTCGAAACCAGAACGGTGGAGAAGGTGGTGCCGGCCGATCCTTCGATCGAAGGATCAGCACCGGTTGAGACCAACCAGTTCGGACAGGTCTGGTATCCCGATTCTTCCTTCAAGACCTCCCAGTGGATACAGTTCATGAGATATGAGCGCCGACCGATCATTCTCCTACCCAACTGGCGTGGTTTTGCCGGTGGCAAGATCGATCTTTACAATGAGGTCGTAAAATTTGGTGCCATGATCGTGGACGAACTGGTCCACTTTGACCTGCCCGTTATTCTGTATATCCCTCCGTATGCTGAGCTGCGGGGAGGCGCCTGGGTGGTTGTTGATCCCCAGATCAATCCGGACAGGATCGTTCTTCTTGTTGACGAGCATGCGACCGGATCCATCCTGGAACCCTCCGGAATGGAGTCCGTCCCCCTTATCAGGCGGCAGATCAAGCGTGATATGATACAGCAGGATCCCATCCTGTCGGAATTATACGGAAACCGGACGAAATATGCCACACAGATGGACCGTATCAAACATATCGATCAGCAGATCGAGGAACGCGAGGCAGAGATGTGGCCGGTATATGTAAAGAAATGGACCAAGATATTTCGGTTGCACAATACTGCAGAGCGCATGGGTGCTCTGGGAATTGCGAGTGAGGTGGTTCCCACGTCAAAGGCCCGAAAGGCAATCTATAGAAATCTGATCAATGGCCTGGAAGGAACCATCAACAAGTGATAAAACAGCTCTCCTTCGGAGGTGCTGTCAGATACCAGTGTGGGCCATTATATGATAATGATGTGGGCCCCCAAAGGGGCCCTTTTTATTCTTTCCAAATGCACCTCTTCAGTTGGCATAAAAAGAGATTCTTTCATTTTTGGGGGTTATTCTGACATC
>JAUVCY010000170.1 GCA_030595585.1 Thermoplasmatota archaeon | reverse complement strand
CAATCGAAGATATTCACATCCTGTACCAGGCTCAGCGGGCTGTAGTAGTCCAGGGAGATGCCCGCACAACACCTTCCGATATCCGTTCTCTTAACGCTGTTTCCGTATACATTCACCATATAGTGGATCCCGCTAACGTCGCAGTCCATGATTGTAGTGTCCTCAATGGTCGCATATCCCTTCTGGATGTAGATGCCATGTCCCGTCATGTTGTTGACGTTGCAATTCTGGATATAGAGGTTGGAGGCGTAGGCGCTGCCGCTGATGGATTGCCCTCCATGAAGCCATATCCCTTGATGGGATCCGTACACCTCCACGTTCTTGATCGTATGGTAGAATCCGTTCTGGACCTTGATCGCCGCATCATCCCATTGCATGCCGGAATAGGTGTATTTTCCGCCGTCGATGGTCGCGGACCTTCCGTAATAATCCGGGGATCCGCATGTGATAATGAGGCTCGCCCTCCACAACCAGCTATAAGGATTATATGGGTGGTCCCAGGTGCCGTAGATGAGGGAGGAGATCGATGCGGAGACGGTGAAATCCTCGCCCGCGGCGGCCTTGAGGGTGATGGGCTTGTTCACGATCACCTTCTCGTGGTATGTCCCCGAATGGACAACTACGATGTCCCCGATACCGGCGGCTGCGACGGCGTCGCCTATATGCGCGTACGTCTGTCCGGATCCCACGTGGAACTCCACTCCTGCGCCCGGCAGAACGGGGTCCTCCTGTTCCTCAAGAGGGGATAGGAATATCGATGTATTGCCAGATACGGAGATGAGGAGGGAGGCGCACGCAACCAGTGTGATAAGCAAGAGATACGGTCTACCAGATGTCATTACATACCCTCCGTTCCTTCACTATCATTTCTCTATAGCATATATAATATATCTGGCCGGGACCAAGAGATGGTCATGGTTTAATATCGGAAAGTGAATATGATAATATGGAGAAGAAGAACGCCATATTGATGGTCGTTGGGATCATTGTGGCAATCATTCTTGTAATTTCATTCGTTGTGGTCTCTTCTCCGAATGACGATGTACCGAAGGATGACGATATCCCCGAGAACATCGATCCAGATCCGGGAGATGGGAACGAGACCCCTGCACTGCCATCGCTGCCCTACGTCGTCCACGATCTGTTCTACACGGAGAGGTTGACATCGACCATGTATTCATCGACACCCGGATATTACTGGCTCGTGGTGGACCTGGAAGTGGAGAACACCCTTGGCCGTGAGCTCATGTATTCTGCCTTCGTATTCCATGCGGTCACCTCCTCGGGGTCATACCTGCCTTCCATGTATCCAGAGTATGTTCCCGGGACGCTTGATGATAAGATGCTTCAGTCAAATGAGTCCCAGCGGGGGTGGGTCCACTACGAGATACCCGGCATGGAGGATGTGATCAGCCTCGATCTGGTGGACGGCTTTGAGATCGCAAATCATACGCTGAACCTCGCGGATAGGGATGTTGAGATGAGGCCGTGGAAGAGCCCGGTGAGCCTTTCGGTCCTGGAGATGGGGAGGGACGATACGGGTCCGGCGGGTTTCGCATTCTGCGTGTACAGGGCCGAAAACGTCGGGGAGAACGTCACCCATTTCGAGCCCTGG
The DNA here is from genome assembly GCA_030595585.1 of Thermoplasmatota archaeon. Taxonomy (GTDB): domain Archaea; phylum Thermoplasmatota; class Penumbrarchaeia; order Penumbrarchaeales; family Penumbrarchaeaceae; genus JAGLEG01. The sequence continues at coordinate 3,358 of JAUVCY010000170.1, read as the reverse complement.
AAGCTCCAGATGAACACGACAGATGGCATCAAGGACTGCATTTTCAATGGAGACCCGGGCCCCTCCGATCTGCACCCCGGGGACAACAGGACCTGCAAGGTCTATATCGATATCCCGGAAGGGTCAGATATCACTCCATTAACGCTGATGTCCCCCTGGGAAGGGATTACGATATCGATAGATCCCGTACTCTTTGAGGGCAAGATCTGAACGATCTAAATAGCTTACCCGGCGGCCCACTTCTATCTTTCAAGCTCCGCCCCTACTAACCCTGATCCTTTGAACATTCCCTGGATCCCTGGTCCTCAAGGTTCCTGATGAAGAAGGTTTGCCCCTCGTATTCCGTCCTTCTTATCGCGCCATGTTCCATCAACCTCTCCAACAGTGGCCAATCCTCCCCATTCTTTTCAAGAAGTTCAAGAACCGCATCCTCCCTCATGGGATGGACCGAAGTAATGCTTAGGAGGTCTTTCTCAACATCGCCCAATGATGCGAAACCGCCGCCCTCATATCCAATGAGCAATCTGACCTCGCTCATCTGTTTCTTGTAGATCTGATAGGCCATGTTCAGGCTATCTTCGGATGGTTTTAAGGCCCGATCCTCGGCCGGTGGACGTGTAGGTATGGAGATATTGGCAGTGGAGGGGGAGATCATACCTATAAATTCGGCTGTCTGTTGGATGAGCTCCATAGAATCATTGATCCCACCCAGCATCATCGTCTCGGTCTCAATTGTTCCATCGAATTCCTTTGAGAAGGATCTGATGCCATCAAGGATATCATCAAGTTTCAGGTCACGGTGCGGCCTGTTGATCCTCCTCCAGGTCAGATCGTCAACGGTATCAACCTTCAATGACACAAGATCTGCCAATGAGAGGTCATCTCTCACATCCTGTCTGGACATGAGCGAAGAATTTGTTATCACTGCGGTTCTTACACCCAGGTCGGATATCAGCTCGATGGACCTTCCCAGGTCGATATCCAAAGTGGGTTCACCGTCAGGGACGAATGTGATGTGGTCGATCTTTTGACCCATTTTCTCGGCCGATCGAACCTTGCTGGAAACGGCCTCGAATATCTTTTCGGGGCCAAAGAAATGCTCTCTTTCGGCGCTTAGGTCTTTTGTCCTTCCCAGCTGGCAGTATATGCAGGAATACGAACATATCTTGGGAGGGATGTTGTTCACTCCCAGACTTCTTCCCAATCTTCTTGAGGGGACCGGACCGAAGGCCAACTTCTCCGGTTCCCAATTCTCCAAGGTTTGTGCCATCATCTACCTGCACCATCCACTTGAATTGCTTGAATAATAATAAATCTATTGCTTGGATATTGCTCTATTGTGCAATATGTTTAAATATGACATCTCATATGAGCAATTGTGCGATGGAGAAACGGTTCACGTAGATGTGCAAGATGGATCGAGAACATACCCGAGGTCAACCTGTACAAACCAGCAGGCGTCCCTTTGAGGAACATGGAGATAGTGGAGATCTCGCTCGTCGAGATCGAAGCCGTCAGGCTCACGGACCTTGAGGGATTGACGCAGGAAGAGGCAGCCCAGAAGATGGGTATATCCAGAAGGAGCTTCTGGAACGATCTGATGACTGCAAGAAAGAAGATCGCCTATGCGCTTTCAAACGGATGTGCGATCCAGATCATCAATGGTAACGTACGTTTCTCAAAAGAGATAAATGAAAAAGAGGAGTAATGATATAAATGCCAAGAGGAGATAGAACTGGGCCGGAAGGATCTGGCCCGCAAACGGGAAGAGCAATGGGCTACTGTTCAGGTTCAAACGCCCCTGGATTTACCAGAGGATATTCCGGAAGAGGAATGGGATACGGCAGGGGAATGGGACGCGGATACGCCCGGGGAGGGCCGGTAAGAGGTTTCTTTGGCCGCGTCTTCGGATCCGGCCAGGGAAGAGCAATGGGTTTTGGTGGAGGACGAGGTAGAGGCATGGGGCGAGGTATGGGAGGCGGATATGGATACTATGAGCCTGACTACAACCCTGCTGGGATCGATCGTCCTGCAGGATATTACCGTGCCGAGATATCCAGAGATTATCCTGAACCGGCCCCCGAGGAGGAAAAGGCACATCTTGAAGATATTGTAAAGGGAATGGAAAGGGAACTTGAGGATATCAGGAAAAGGATCGAGGACCTGAACAAGAAAGAGTGATGTTCCAGGATATCATATCGATTCTTGTTGGAGAATGGATCATAGGATTTGAGAGGTTGTTAAAATGCAAGGAATGGGAAAAGGTAGAGGAGCGGGGCAGGGAAACAGGACCGGAATGGGCCTTGGAGGATCCTGTGTATGCCCCGATTGTGGACATAAAGAACCTCACGGGAGGGGCGTACCGTGTTATAACCTGAAATGCCCAAAATGCGGCTCATCTTTGATCAGGGAAGGTTAGTTGATCCAGGATCTCAATGGGTTTTTATAAGCATTGACAATTACAGATGAATACCATATTATAAGGAGGCGTTCAATGAAAATAGCGATAACAGCAAAAGGAAAGGAACTGGGTTCCGATATCGATCCCAGGTTCGGAAGGTGCGGATATTTCGTGATAGTGGATACGGAGACCATGGAAGTCGAGGCTATGACGAATGAAAGTGCGATGGCCAGCGGGGGGGCAGGCCCCCAGGCGGCCCAGGCGGTCTCGAAGGCCGGCGCAGAGGTGCTAATCACCGGGAATGTGGGCCCCAATGCCCATCAAGCCCTGGAGGCGGCAGGTATCGAGATCATCACCGGGTCAAGCGGGAAGGTCGTTGATATGGTCGAGAAGTACAAGAAAGGAGAGCTCTCAAATACGCCCGCTCCCACGGTGGGCTCACATGCGGGAATGAATTGAAAGGCTGGGTGAAAAAAAATGAAACTATGCATCCCGTCAATGGGCAACAAGGGTCTGGATGAAGCAGTAGGAGAACATTTCGGTCGCGTGCCCAACTACACGGTCTTCGACACCGAGACCGAAGAGGTGACGATCCTGGACAATACGAGCGAGCACATGGGCGGATCTGGATTTCCTGCAGAGATCCTCGCAAGGGCGGGGATAAACACCATGCTGTGCGGCGGCCTTGGCAGAAGGGCCATCTCCATGTTCGAAGGGTCGGGTGTCATGGTGTATGTTGGGGCGAGGGGCACCGTACAGGAAACGATAGAGATGTGGAAGGCCGGACAGCTCCAGGCTGCCACGGACGAGAACGCCTGTGCACAGCACGCTTACCGGGGCCAGGGGATCGGCGGAGGACAGGGCCATCATCATCATTGAGCGATCCATCAGTTGTAAATGAGGTAATAATATGAAGATCACCGTAGCCAGTGGCAAAGGGGGGACGGGTAAGACCAC
>JAUVCY010000268.1 GCA_030595585.1 Thermoplasmatota archaeon | reverse complement strand
CGATATCGAGAACTCCGTCCCCATCCAGGTCGCCTACATCGATCCCCACCCCAAGATGGTCCGCCCCTTCTCTGCCGATGAGGTGTCCAAATGTGCTTTCGGAGGCTATCTGGATGGTGACACCGTAGGCGGATCTGGATCTTCCGTCCAGAATATATACCTCCCCGCAGTCGCGCCGGCCCTCGTTTGGGCCGTCGGCATAAGGGGCGCCGATCATCAGCTCGGCCCTGCCGTCTCCGCTCAGGTCAGCGATCGCCAGCGATCCTCCGAAATGATCGTTGTCGCTTGCGCCGTACACTATCAGATCCGCGTCCCGCGACCCCCATGCGGGATAGAGATCATCCGGGTCCCTGGAGAAGTACACAAGAACAGTTCCAGGCGTCCCTCCGCTGGTAACGGGGATACCCACTGCGAGGTCATCCCTTCCGTCGCCATCCAGGTCGCCGCTGGCGATGGAATTCCCCATGCTGATCGTATCCTCATCGCCCCATATCTGCCAATCATCATCAACGCCCAGATGCTTCATATCAATGGATGCACCCATGGCAAGCGGTTCGCTTCCTATCGACATGAAGGTCGGCATGGCGATCGAGAGGATTACCGCGAGCATCAGGGCCTTCTTGATAATATTGATCAATACATCTCCTCCTTTTACAGGCAAACAGAGGGGGCATGAGGCACTATCCTGCAGACCTGTGGGTGTACCGAAAAGCGGTGCATTCCAGTGGCGATTTTAACCTCTATACATTATTAATATCTTTTGGGTCACTTTACGGATAACCATATCGTATGGCAGCCTGGCATCGGAAGACCATTATCATACAAATTGACCCTTTTGGATGCAATACCTTCAAATCCCAACCTTAACCACAAAATACTTAAATCGATAGATTTGAATATAACCATTGAGGGATCCAGATTGATCCATCCTCGATCTCGTAGGTGGAAAGGCATTGGAAAGGCTCCTACCGTTATGATGATATCAATGCTGTTTCTCCTTACTCTGCTCCATATTGATACTTCCCCACTGGAGGCAGAAGCTTCATCTATGGGTCAAATGAATGTAAGTCGGGCGAACCTGACATCATTTTCGGGCACGGCTACCGTGGAGGAGATCGATGCCGTGAGCATCTGGCCTGAGCTTATGCCGCCTCCCAACGCGGGGTTTGGGGAATTCACCTGGTTGAAGGACCTCAACGGAGATGGCCTGGATGACCTTGCCATATCCGCACCATTTGCTACAGGATACTACGGCTTAAGGGGAGAGGGAAGACTCTATATCTGGTATGGAAAAGAGGATTTCGACATCGCAGATATTGACCTGGAGAGCAATAATGCGGACCTGACGATCATAGGGCATACGATATGGACCTCAGAAGGGCAGGGCTTCGGAAAGGCAGTCCCCAAATCCAAGGATCAGATGGCAAGGGAGATCGATTCGGGAGATCTCAACGGAGATGGCTACATTGACCTGATCGTGAGTCCAGCAATTCCGATGGAAGGGGGGCGTGTCGACGTATACTGGGGAAGGGAGGAAGGCTTTCCCGAGGTGATCCAGTTATACGGCCCGGACAAGTACGTAAATGTGTCATATCTTCCCATCGATATAATGGGCTATTATACCTGGGAAGGAGAGATCTATCATAAAACAAGGGATATTCAGGAGGATTACGGATATGGAACGGCCATGGTCGTTGATGACCTCGATAAGGATGGAATGGACGATCTCATCTTCTCCGCCCCTACCGCCAAGATGATATACATCTATTGGGGCAGCGATAACCTGATCCGTCGGGATTATTATCATGATCCATACCTGATCTGGATCAGGACCGTGACCACTATTCGGATGGAAGGAGAATATGGCCTGGGGCATAGTCTAGAACTGGGGGACATCGATGGAAACGGTGAAATGGACCTCGTGATCGGCTCACCCAGACATGAGGATCTGCTCAGGGGAAGAATGGACGTTGGAGCCGTCTATCTGTTATTCAACGTGTCCAGGTACAACGGCTCGAACAGATATGACCTGGAGGAGATCGCCGATTCTATCATTTACGGAACCAACGAGAAGGACAACCTGGGCTGGGATATAAGGCTGTACGATATGAACCATGACGGAAAGGACGATATATTCATTGGCGTTCCTGGAGCGGACAGCATACTGGAGGACAAACAGAACTGCGGCGAGGTACTCATATTCATGGGAAATGATCCAGATACCTTCCCGTACGAGAACAACGGGGAGAACAACTGCTCCAAGATCATCCTGGGCGACGAGGGTGCCTCATCCGGCTACCCCGGCAGTTACGGCGACAAGTTGGGTAGGTTGATCCAGCTATCCGATCTCAACGGTGACGGCATGATAGAGCTCCTCAACGGGGTTCCCCAGAAGAACCCCACCGACATGAGCGACCCGAACCGCATTCACGTGGGCGCTTTGATGATCTACGATCTGAAGGCCATTATAAGCTCACCAAACAAGATCCACCAACTCGGGTATCCAGCTGACTTCTTCACCATCGAGGGGAACCAGATGGAGGATTCCTTCGGTTACTCCTATTCGGTAGGCGACATGAACGGGGACGGTGCCCAGGAGATCCTGATCGGTGCTCCCTGGGGCGACGGGCCCGGCGAGGAGAGGAAGAACTGCGGTGAAGCCTATCTTCTGATCGGCACGAAGATCACAATGGGAGAAGGATCGTTCTATGGTGAAGGGGCGGATGAAGAGGCGATCTATGCAGGTGATGGAACGGTAATGCTGAACATATCATTCAGTCACTCTCTGGATGCCGAACCTTTTTCGGAGGGGAAGTTGCACATCGATCCCAGGGGAGTTGATATCACAATATACTTCAAACAGGGTAGCGCCTGGTTGGAAGGGGGTGAGGGCAGCGATATCAGATTACTGGGGTCATCGACCATGGGTGCGTTTTTTAAGGACGGGTGGATGACGCCTTCACTCGAGTTCGGATGGTTCTGCCCATGGGAGGGCCCTGTTGACGTAATGGCTGCGGTAAAGGATGACAACGGGAACTGGATATACAGATATTACATGGACCTTTTCCTGGTACGGAAGGATATCGAATTCACAGGGGATCCGGAGGTGCGCCTCGACGGGGAGAGGATGTTCGCCCCCCGCCAGTGGTGCTCTCCGGGGCAGAAGATGACGGTTAGTGGCCCCAGGATAACCTACGTGGACTCAAATGGAAGGGAGATCCCAAAAGGGGTTGCCGAGGTGGGGTTGAGGCGGGATCACAATGAGGTTAACAGGATCGAATATTCCTCCCAAATATGGGCAATGGACTCGGGGATACCCGATTCCTCCCTGGTCCATTACAACCTCACGATCCTCCCCGACCTTCCCTACATCACAGATGA
>JAUVCY010000046.1 GCA_030595585.1 Thermoplasmatota archaeon | reverse complement strand
GTGGTGAGGAGATCGTCCACGTGATCGTTATCGAGGTCCCTGTCCCAGCCGTCCCAATCGAATGCCCTGCCCGCCACATTGGCAGCACGGCCTTCCAACACCTCTCCCCCTGGGACGTCGGTAGCTCCCGAGCCTCCGCCCACCATGATGGATAGAAGAACGAGCACGATCGTGATGATGGCAATGGTGTGATGTTTCATTTTATATCACCTTGCACACCGACGCTCTCCTCCGGCCGGGTGAACATGATGACCCATAGATATTCGTCATTAATAAACGAAACCCCATTTATTTTTTTTAAAATGGGTACGATTACATCTAATATCAACATATTTAAATATCCCGTTCAGGATGGAGGGTCCCTGCTTCTCCATGGTGGACAACAGAGGTGATTTTGCTCATGACTGAAAGGGAAGATATGATGAAGACCGGAACCACGACACTCGGCATTGTTTGCAAGGACAGCATGATACTCGCCACCGAGCATAGAGCCACCATGGGCACTCTGATAGCCCATACCGATACCCAGAAACTGTTCAAGGTGGACGAGCACATCGGTTTGACCACGGCCGGCCTGGTCGGGGACGCCCAGAGCCTGGCTCGCTACATCACCGCAGAGGCCGAACTGTACCGGTTGAAGAGGGACCAGCCCATGACCATCCGGGCCGTCGCATCACTTACGGCGAACATCCTCTCTGGAAACAGATATTATCCCTACTGGGTACAGCTGCTGATCGGAGGTTTCGACAGGGATGGGGGGCACGTTTATTCGATCGATGCTGCGGGCGGGTCCATCCCGGATAAATACTGCGCGACTGGATCGGGCTCTCCGTATACCTACGGTGTACTTGAGGATAATTACACGGATAACCTGACCTCGAGCCAGGGCGTGGATATCGCGATCAGGTCCCTGAACGCGTCGATGAAAAGGGACTCAGCATCCGGCAATGGGTATGATATCGTGGTGATCGACAAGGACGGATGGAACCCGGTATCCAACGCAGAGGTCGAAAAACGCAAGAAAAGACTAAATATCAAATAATTAATTCCGAGTTGAATAGGATCAGGTGTTTATCTCACTATTCGAATCCATTCTCATCATGATCAGGTGGTTCCTTTCTGGAACTATTTTAATTGGACCCGCTCGAGCGACATGAAAAGCTCGGGTGACGGTATCTCACGAGGTGTGTGGGATGAGCTATGAGGCATTGATCAAGAGAATAAGAAAGGAAGTCGAGGAGATAGTACCTTCAGGTGTGGAGATCACCGGGATCGAGTTCGAGGGGCCCGTTGTCGTCATACAGACGCGGAGCCTGGAAGAGTTCGCCTATGATACCAACCTGGTTCGGAAGCTGGCACAGGGGCTGAAGAGAAGGGTGGCCATAAGGCCCCACAATTCCCTTGTCAGCGACGCGGACGAGGCAACCAGGATCATAAGGGAGGTCATCCCGGATGAAGCGGAGATCACGGAGATATCCTTCAATACCGATTCGAACGAGGTCACCATCGAAGCGCTATCACCGGGTATGGCGATCGGAAAACACGGGATCAACCTCAACCAGATCAAGAAGAACACCGGCTGGGCTCCGCTTGTCGTGAGGACCCCGCCGATCGCGTCAAAGAGCGTCAAGGATATCAGGGAGTTCCTCAAGGATCCCGCCATTACCGAAAAGCGCAGGAACTTCCTCAGAAATGTGGGAAGAAGGATATTCAGGGACATCCCCGACGATGAGAACTGGGTGAGAACCACCTCTCTGGGTAGCTACAGGGAGGTTGGTAGAGCGTGTCATATGCTGCACACCAGGAACTCCAAGGTGTTGATCGATGTCGGGGTCAACGTTGGCTCACAGGACCACCCGTCCCCATATCTGCAGATGCCGGAGGTGCAGCCGTTCGAATCCATCGACGCGATCGTGCTTACCCATGCTCACCTGGACCACTCTGGACTTATCCCGCTGATGTACAAGTACGGATACGACGGCCCCGTGTACTGCACCGCACCGACAAGGGATATGATGATCCTACTGCAGCTTGATTACATCAAGGTCGCCGTGGCCGAGGGTAAGAAGCCTCCTTATGATTCCAGCCATGTGAGGGATGCGATCCTTCATACTCTCCCGATAAAGTACAATGAGACCACGGACATCGCCCCCGATATAAGGCTGACCTTCCACAACGCAGGGCATATTCTGGGATCGGCATCCCCCCACTTCCACATCGGGGATGGACTGTACAATATCGTCTACACCGGGGACATCAAGTTCGAGAGAACCTGGCTGTTCAATGCCGCCACGAACAAATTCCCCCGGGCGGAGGCGATCATAATGGAGTCCACATACGGAGGCAAGAGGGATTTCCAGCCCACGAGGAAGGAGGCGGCAACTCAGCTCAAAGGCGTCCTGAAGAGAACGCTTGGACGCGGGGGAAAGATCCTTATCCCCGTGTTCGCGGTGGGCAGGTCCCAGGAGGTGATGATCGTTCTGGAGAAGCAGATGAAGAACGGACAGATCCCCAAGGCCCCGATCTACCTGGACGGAATGATATGGGAGGCTACGGCAATACACACCGCCTATCCCGAGTTCCTCAACAATCAGCTCAGGACCCAGATATTCCAGAGGAACGAGAACCCGTTCCTCTCCGACTACTTCAACAAGGTGGACGGCAGGGAGATGAGGAAGAACATTCTCCACAGCTCCGATCCATGCGTTGTGCTGGCAACTTCTGGTATGCTGAACGGTGGACCGGTAATGGAGTATCTCCGACTATGGGGCGCAGATCCCAATAACACCCTGGTGTTCGTCGGCTACAATGCAGAGGGGACACTGGGCAGGAAGATACAGAAAGGGCTCACGGAGCTGGTGATCACCGAGAAGGGAAAACCAAGGTCCATCTCCCTGAAGACACAGGTAGAGACCGTCGATGGGTTCTCTGGCCACTCGGACAGGAAACAGCTGATCAACTACATCTCCACCATGGATCCGAAACCGGAGAAGATACTGGTTCATCACGGTGACGAGGCAAAGGAGATGGACCTCGCCTCGTCCCTCCACCGCAAGTACAATATCTCCACGGCGGCGCCCATGAACCTCGAGACCATCAGGTTCAGGTAGAGAGGATGAAGCCTCCGGCCCCAGGATACACGTATGAGTCTCACCCCGGGGAGCTGAAAGGAGGAGGAGTTTACCTCCTCATCCTTTACGTTGACGAGCCTGTCGATCTGAAAGTGGGGGCACTTGGCGAGATCCACTTTGAAAGTGGGACGTACATCTACACTGGCTCAGCGAAGTCCGGGCTTGCAAACAGGATATCTCGGCATTTCAGAAAGGAGAAGAAGCTGAGGTGGCACATAGATCACCTGACGGTCATTGCTCCGGAGATGGGGGTGTGGTGGAGGGATCACAGCGACACCAGGGAGTGTGATGCTGCACGCTTCCTTGACGGGCTCCACGTATCCATCAAGGGGTTTGGGTCCAGCGACTGCGGATGCGGATCACATCTCTTTTTTACAGGTCCTGAACGCAGATGGCTACGATAGAAGCGAGATCAGTGCGTATATCTCGAAAATGATCAGAAAGGCCCCGATGAGCATCAGGATCACGCCTCCGGCCCGAAGGAGGTTCTCCAGATCGAACCTGCTTCCCACCTCGGATGCGAGCGACGACATGATAACAAGCGGCAGGGAGAGCCCGGCTGAGAACAGGAACATCGCAAGGCCGCCAAAGAGGGCTCCCTCCAACCAGGAGGTCGCCGATGTCCCCACGATCGGTGCGGCACCCAGCAGGATGAGCCATCCCTCACCGAAGCAGACCACGGACATTAGGAGGCCGATCCCTATCATCGTCGCCCTCTCGGACCTCTCCCCTCTGGGGAGCATTCTGAGGATCATCCTGGACGTCCAGTTCTTCGCCCCCGAGCTGGAGCAGGACCTCTCATCCCTCTTCTTCAAAACACCGTAGAAGTGAAGGCCGTTTATAACAGAAAATATCCCGATCATCATGTAGACCGCCGGGGAGAACCATATTATGGATCCCACGTCCAACACCCTGGATGTGCTGTAGCCCACGCCTCCCAGGATGAGCCCCAGTAAGACCAGGACGGACATCCTCGCAAGCGAGAAATATAACGAGAGCCGGAGCCCGTTCCTCCATCCCTTCCCGTGCCCCCCTATCCTGACCAGGATGAGCGGACCACACGTGAGGTTGCACACCGTTGAACCCAGGAGAAGGCCCGTGAGGAACAGGATGGAGAATATCACCACATTGCCGAGGATCTCGCTACCTCCTTGTATTTCCCTATATAATGATCGTACCGTATATTATCAGCTCCCCTAACAGGAAGCCCAGTATGACTCCCCCATTGAGGAATGGGAGACCTGCATGCGCTTTCCCTTTCAGCACCTGATACATCAGGAAGAACAGGGCGATCAACATCCCCGCAAGGGAGAACATGGCCACCGAAAGCTGAGGGGAGATCATGCCCAGAAGCTCTATCCCATCGGAGGGCAGGAAGGTGTAGGCCGATATCAGCAGGGACCCGGGTATTATCACGTCGCCAAGGCCCATGAACATGGCCTCCCTTGGCCTGCTCTTGTCAAGGAGGTTGCTCTCATCCTCGTATCGATATCCCCATTTCAGGGGGAATACCAGCAGGATGGGAAGCTTGGCCTCCACCACCGACTCTGCCAGGGCAAGCATGTGTTTTGTTTTATAGACCGAGATGAAATCGTATACTGCCAGAAGGATCAGAAGGAGCAGGATGGGTAGAATGGAAATGGATATGCCTATCAACGTCAGAACGCCCGCCCCCATTAATATCCCGGAAAGGTCAACGATCCACCACTTGGGCTTCCAGAGAAGTATTGCCACGACGGCAAAGGCGAATCCGAACGCGCCCAGCTCGACCACAAGTCCCCCTCTTTCCCCGGGAATGGACCACCTCTCGATCTTCTCCTCGGAGACTATTGTAAGGGTGCCTCCTGGTTTGTCCTCGTATATCATCAAATAATTATAATCGTCCAGACCCCAGGTAGAGTGACCATCCTCATCGACCACGTACAGGTAATTGCTCCTCATGGCCAGGATCTCCCAACCGCTTTCATCCTCGGCGAGCCAGACGAGGTTGGGAGATGATATCCTCCTGTTCAATACGGGCTCAACGTCCCCACCCACTTCCCATATGTGGAGTCCTTTATCAGTACCTATCATATATATCTCGGCGAAGGCTCTCATCCAAATGATCTTCTCATCGAACGTGATCTGTTCTGTCAGGTCCACTGAACCATTGGTAAAGGATATGGAATAGACCGTATGATCTGTGTGGGCCATCGGCACATCCGAACCAAAGGAAAATGTCAGGTTCTCATCGGCCTGATAAAGAAGAGAGGTGTTCCCACCATCATGTCCGTAGAGCCGGATCCCAGAACCGTTCGAGACCAGATATAGGTCAAGGTTCCTCCCGTAATAGTTCCAGACCCTCGTGGCATCCAGGAGAGAGCTGTTCTCCGGCAGTTCAAATGTCTCCGATGGATATGAGATATCCACACCCTGGGACCCATAGCCCCCATCTCCAAAGTCAACCATCTGGACCTGATCACCCTTTCGCATGGCAGCCAGATAATTATTGGTGTTGCCCGCCTGGGTTAATCGGTCGGTGATCGCCACAGGGATCAGCTGGTCGATCTGGGCCTCTGTCGCATAGACCTCGTACCCATCTTCTTCATGGCCCAACAGGGACACCGATCCGTTGGAAACTATCATGATCGAAGGGGACCCCTGATCCATCCCGATCGGCAGACCCCAGTAGGGGTCCTCAACCTCCAGCTCCTGGACCTCCCACTCCTCGGGCATGCCGTTGACGACGACATCAAGCACTGGGGAAACAACTGCATATGTAGAGAACAGGACCGCCGCCGCGAGGACGTACTTGAGGAAGTTGCGCTTCCTCCTCTTGAGGAATTTCTTCAGCAGTAATATGACCGTTGTGACCACGATTATCATGACAAGATAGTACACAGCGATCCATGGATCGGTGGCCCCCTCCTCACCGAACGCCTGCATTCCCTGGCTTACGTACAGGGGCGCCACGAAGAGAGATATGGATACTGTTATCAGAATGAAAACGACCATGCCTGCTATCGGGGCCCATGCGCTCTTCCAGCCGAGGCCGCGTTCAGCAGCCTCATCATCGCTTTTGTCCCCCTCGGCATCGGGGGTTTCCTGCTTCTCCTCTCCCATCCTATCCACCATCATCCCTGCTTGTAACCTATCTTGCGGAGGAGCTCTATCCTCCACCTCTGGTCTTCCTCGGTCTCGATGCCCACCTGTTTGTTCCCGTCGATCACTCCCATGATGCCCCTGCCTCTCTCGTTCTTGGCGATGATGACATCGGTGGGGTTGCCCGTTGCGCAGTAGATATTGCATACGAGGTTCATGGACTTCACCGCATTGAGGAAGTTGATAGGGAACGAACCGCTCATGAATATAATGAAGGAGTGGCCACAGGACAGGTTGAAAGCATTCTTTTTTGCCAGCTCTGTCATCTCCTCATCCGTGCCCGACCAGCGGACCAGACAGTGTCCGGAGGCCTCACAGAACGCCACCCCGAACCTGGCGTCCGGTACCGCGCTGACCATGACCTCATGGATGTCCTCGACCGTCTTGATGAAATGCGACTGCCCCAGGATGAAGTTGATATCCTCCGGCTTTTCGATGGGAACGGTTATCAGGTCCATTCAGAGTATCTCCTTTCGAGGAGTTGAAGCCTCGACCGCTCGAGGATGAGCTGGACCTTATTAAAAGATTACCTGAACAGTTCAAGTGCTTTCTCCGCTTTGGTGGCCGATATCGTTCCATCCTCCAGTAGCTTTTTAACGACCCTGTCCACCTCATCTCCCTCGGCCCCGGCCTGGATCGCCAGGTTCCTGGCGTGCAGCCTCATGTGCCCCCTCTGGATCCCCTCCGAAGAGAGGGCCTTCAATGCGGCCAGATTCTGGGCCAGACCAACCGCGGCCAGCGCTTCCCCCAGGTCAGTGGCCCTCTTGATACCCATCAGTTTTACACAGGCTCTTGCCGTCGGGTGGACCCTGGTGGCCCCTCCCACCAGTCCCACGGCCGTGGGCAGTTCGATCTCTCCGATCAGGTCCCCGTTATCATCCCTCCAATACCGGGTCAGGGGTTTGTCTGAGCCCGTTTTCGCGGCAAACGAGTGGGCGCCGGCCTCCACAGCTCTCGTGTCGTTGCCGGTGGCCCTCACCACCGCCGAGACGCCGTTCATGATACCTTTGTTGTGTGTTGAACACCTGTAGGGGTCCACTTCAGCGAGGTGAAAGGCCTTCAATATACTATCAACGACACCCTCCCCCCCAAGGGTGTCCTTCCTGAACGTCGCCCGGGCCCCGGACAGCCGTCTGTCCGCCAGGTTGGAGATGATCCTGAGGAGGGCTCTGCCGCCGGTCAATTCCTCCATCACAGGGGCAACGGCCTCCGCCATGGTGTTCACGGCATTCGCGCCCATTGCGTCCCTGCAGTCCACGTATAATTGGGCGACCATGAAATCGCCCTCGGGATGGGCGATGTGCCTGAGATCGATATCCCGTACTCCTCCTCCCAATGAGACAAGGAGGGAATCCTTTGAATTCGCCAGGTCGATCAGGTCACCCTTCTTCCCTTCAAGAGCCTCGAGCGCCCTCTTCATGTCCGGGATATCCGTGATCTGTACCTGTCCGATCATGACGGGATCCGAGGACCACGTCTCGAAACCGCCGCTCTCCCTGGCCATCTTGGCCCCTTTTGATGCCGCGGCAACGACAGATGGTTCCTCCGTTGCCATGGGGATGAGCACATCCCGGCCGTTTATCAGAAAATTCGTGGCGATCCCCAGAGGGATCTCAAAGCTCCCAACGACGTTCTCTATCATCCCATCCAGAATTGACGGATCGCACGAGGAAAAAGAGAGGGATGCGATATCCTCCTCATCGAGGCCGGACCTCTCCCGAAGTACCCGCCTTCTCTCCTCGATATCCATCCTGTAGAAACCTGTGATATCCGACGACATAGATCTCACCTATTTTTTTCCCTCGTTACGGATCTTGATCTCGGCCCTTCTCAGCTTCACTCCCCTGGGGCATTTCATCTCTTCCATTAGCCTGGTTACCTTGACCTTCTTCCCCGAGGCGGGGTTTTCCTTTCTGCAAAGGCGATGGTTAGCGCACCATACCAACTGACATGAGCCAACCTCCAGGCTGATTATCGCCCCTTCGATCGCCTTGCTTGAAGGTATCGAGGCCTCCATCTTCAGCTCCTCGTACTCTGCAATGACCGCCTTATCGCCGTAGTGGACAGGGCAATCGTGCTCCTTATCCCTTATGGCGGTGATCCTGTACCTGTATCCCACTTTCAGGCCATGGCAGGCCTTTTTTACCTGACAATTCTCACATTCGGGCGATTTACCGATATAGGTGAAGATGAATCCCACCCTCGCCACCTCTTTTCCAACCAGAGTGATATTGCTCATTGGACCACTTTCGCCCCAAAGAGCTATCCGATATTAATTATTGTTTGCGGTCACACGATTTGTTCAGGTCAGTACATGATTTAGAGGCAGCTTCTACTGTGAAGGGGGGAAAGGGATATAAATAAGAACTACATCGGGGAGTTCCACAAGCCTACACTAGGTAATGTCCATAGGCATTGATCAAGTGGCTCCATAAATAAAGGTTTGATCCGTAGCCGATGCAGTGCATCTTATCGGAGGCTTCAACTTGGCCGAAAAGAAAAGTGGAAAACAGAGAAAGGACAAAGCCCCAGCGGCTGAGGCCAATCCGGACTTCAAGTTCATCGTCCGTGTACGAAATACGGACATAGACGGGAACAAGAGGTTCATCGATGGTCTCACCTCCATAAAGGGCATTAACTACAGGATAGCAAAGATCATCACCCGTAAACTCGACATAGATCCCACCCTTAAGAGCGGAGATCTGACCGATGAGCAGGTGGAGAACCTGGCCAATTTCCTCGAGGAGATCCCCAGCCACATCCCCGTTTGGATGATGAACAGGCAGAGGGACATCGATACCGGTGAAGATACCCATACGCTCGGGGCCGACCTGGAGATGATCCACAGCGAGGATATCGGCCTGCTGAGGAAGATCAGGTGCTACAAAGGGGTCCGCCACGATGGAGGCCACAAGGTCCGCGGGCAGAGGACCGGATCCAACGGAAGGACGGGAGCCACCGTAGGCGTATCGAGGAGAAAAGTGAAGTAAGGGGGTTTAATCATGGGAGATCCAAAGAAGCTGAAGAAAAGATACGAAACTCCCTCTCACCCTTGGCAGGGCGAAAGGATCAAAGAGGAAAAAGGGCTCATGGTCAAATACGGCCTCAAGAACAAGAGGGAGGTCTGGAAAGC
>JAUVCY010000249.1 GCA_030595585.1 Thermoplasmatota archaeon | reverse complement strand
ATTGATGTGCAGATATTCGGCCGACCTGGGGGCCCTCTTGGGCCCCCTTTTTTTATTTAAGAGCTGAGCGATGTACAAGCTTAAATTAAAAAACCAGAAAAATCCTTGGATTTTTCTAAGGTTTTTCACTTAAGAGTTAATCGCCATACAAACATAAGTGAATACCCAGCACAATAGAACACAAAAGCTTTTCTCTGTTATGCGGGGCTATGAAATATAACTCATTTTAACATAGTTGCATTTTTCATACCACCGGACGAATCTCTGATTCGTCGACGGTTTGAATGTTTAAGAGGTCAGCTTGATCCAAACTTAACATTCAATATCAATACAGTTTATTTTGGAGTAAACCCCTGTATTGATACAACAGGTTGGGCAATGTACAAACCGTTAATATACCTAGTAGGCATTTGCATCTTCTGTTCCAGCACGATTCCACATGGACCGTTGGAGGGATCAATACCATGAGAAGAACGATCGCCGTTTCGTTAATGTTGTTTTTACTCACCCTGCCGATGATCGCAGTTATCTCCGATGATGTATCGGGAGGATTGCCGATCTTCTCTGCGAACACCATGGTCAACTGGAACGACAGGTTCCACGATCAGATCCCGATGGATATCGCCGTTGATGCCGGTGAGCGGATCTACGTCGTCTACCACAGCAAGACGTCCTACGTATTCAACGATGTAATGATCACCCACTCCGACGACAATGGAATGACATGGGCCCCTGGGATGAGGGTGGATGATAACCTTATTGATGGCAATGAATCGAACGATGACACGAACCAGCAGTTCCCGTCCATGGTAATATCCCAAAACAGCACGGTCTATGTCACGTGGGAGGACCAGCGTTTCGACCCCGGCCAGATCAGAATGGCCTGGGCAGAGGATGGGGAGAACTTCACAAGGTCCATCAGGATAGATCCCCTAAAGATATACGATGATCCTGAAAAGGAGATGAAGAACTGGGATTCTCACAAACCCAATCTTGTGATAAACGATGCTGATCGCCTATTCTGCGCCTGGGAGGACAGAAACATGGAGGGCGCTTACAGGAATGTGTGGAGCTCCTATTCCACAGATGGGGCCTCATCATGGTCCATCCCTCAGATGATCAACTCCGACAGGTTGCTGTACGATGAACATCGAAACCACGATTTCATCAGGGCGGCCATACAGGGAAACGATGTCTATGTCACCTGGCAGGATGGGCGGGATGATACGTACGGTACGAAACCCTACCTGACCGCATCCAATGATGGCGGAGAGACATTCTCGGAGGAGGTGGAGTTCACAGATGATATCCAGTACAACTCGAGGACCCGTGCCACGCCCTCCCTGGATGATGAGGGAAACCTCTTTATCGCCTGGACGGACAAGAGGGCAGGACCAGACGAGATATGGTTCACCAGAAGCGAGGACCACGGCCAGACATTTTCACAAAACGTCAGGGTTGCCATGGCCCCGGATGAGACCGTCGATATCAACCCGTATGTATCCGCCCTGGGCGATGGATTGGTCTCAGTGGTATGGCAGAGGGATGTCCCCGGACTTGACGACGGTGAGATATACTTCAGGAACTCCTCGGACGGAGGGAGAAACTGGGACAGGATCATGAGGGTGGACGATACCGAAAGGTATGGATCGGACCCCACGACCCAGAGCGACCCGATCATGACATATGATAATGATGCCAGGCCCCTGGTGGTCTGGGCCGATGAGAGGAATTTCAACACCTACAGAAAGGATATATTCTTCTCCAAGCACAGCGGTGTCAACTCGGCAGTGAACAGGGCTCCAGAGATCCTGATACCACTCTTCTGGGGTGATTTTGAGTTCAACCCCGCCATAGGTTCTAACACATCCAATTACAACTTCACATTCGTCTACAGGGATGAGGACAATGATATGCCGGTATCGGGATATCCCAATATTCAGTTCTACAAGGACCTCCTTGGGACAGAGCCTATCCTGCCGGAGCCTCTTGTGATGTGGAGGGAGTACCCCGGCGACATCGATTTCATGGATGGACAGAACTACAGGCTTATCACGAATCTGAACACAATGGGTAAAACCTACTGGAGGATCGAGGTCAAGGGGGAGAGGGATTCCGGAGCTGTCGTGTCGGACATCATGGACGGCCCTGTGATAGATGCGAAAGCACCCGAGGTAACGGTGATCTACCCGACCGGGACGGGATGGAACAGCTCGGACACCGTCATCTGCAGGGCGAGGATCACTGACGTGGAGGGGGGAGGAGTGAACACCTCCTCGATCAAGTATCTGAAAACGACCACGGGCCTTGACCAGATAGTCAACAAACCCGTTCCCGTCCAGGGTGTTCAGAAGATAGACAACAGCACATACGAGGCATGGGCGAAGGTCAAGCTCGAGAATGGCAGGGATAATTACGTGATCTTCCAGGCGATGGACCGGGTCGGCAACGGCCCTGGAATATCAGATCCGGTGAACCTGTGGATAGATTCGGACCCGCCGTTCTTTACAAACCATCAGCCCAGGGTGACACAGCTCTACGAGAACGTGAACTGCTCCATCACGTGGATGGATTTCAAACCCGGGTCTGACAGCTCTGATGCCAGCGGAGTGGTCCCCGAGACCATCAGGTATTCCTACCGGACCACAACCGATGACTTCGGAGAGTGGTTGGAGCCTGACGGATACGTCGAGGTCGAACCCGGCGCATATAACGCCTGGGCCAATATAGAATTCTACGACAAGGGAGCCTATAACAAGATCCGGTGGAAGGCCACGGATACTCTGGGAACCGAGAATATCTCCTCAACCTACGGTATCATCGTTGATATCCCTGTAAATTATCCACCTGTATTCACCGGGATGGCACATCCCGATCAAATATTCTCCTCCAGACCTCACCTGTACTGGGATGGGGCGTTCGATGAGGAGGGCGACACGCTATTCTACAAGGTACAGATACTCAACAATAACCTGTGGTGGTTCACGACCTGGGTCCCAGTAGGCGAGAACACCTTCTTCGATTTCCCACAGGACAAGAAGGCACTCGATCCGGGATACTACGTTCTGCTCATCAACGTGACGGATGGGATCGGAGGTTGGGATATTTACGAGCACACCTTCCACGTCGTTGAAGAGGGCACTCCGCCACCGGTCAAGGTCCCAACATTGGGCCCTTACTACCTTAACAGCGCCAATCAGACCATCTCCTGGGAGGATTCTCCCAGCAGGTCATCGATGGAGGTGGGATATCTCCTGAGGGTGGGGACATATTACCTGGGAGGAGACGTAAGCTCCTGGATCGACCATGAAGATGAGAGGACGTTCACACCATATGACCTAGGACTGGAGCTGGGGATATATTCACTCCAGATAATGACATACTCCAACGGTAGCTATTCAAGGGTGTCGGAGGGTGTGGTCAAGATATCGGATTATACTCCCGAGCTGCATGCTTCTACCGAACACCTTGCCTACAGAGGGAAAGGTGCGATAAAGGGCGAACCTTTCACCTTCAACATCATGAACAACGGGACCTACGGGGACAATGTCACCATCGTGATCGAGGGGGAGATCGTCTCGGAGGGATGGGCCACCCTTACAAAGAGCGGCGAGTCCACTGCATACTATTCCCTCCCTTCGATGAAGGGCCTTCAGGACAAGGAGATGACCGCGGTTTCGATCGTATTTCGACCCGATGATAATGCCAAGAAAGGAGAAT
>JAUVCY010000117.1 GCA_030595585.1 Thermoplasmatota archaeon | reverse complement strand
TCCTCGAAGACCACCTCCTTCACGTTTAGCTCCGATCTGATGATCGGGATCAGGTCATCGTCGAAGGAGCCAACGCCCTTGACGACCACCCTGCCCAGGGGCTGCCTGATCTTCATGTTCCTGGAGCCCCTGGCCGCCCTTCCCAGCTCAACTACCTTCCTCAGGAGGGACATGCCCTCCTCTAGGCCGTCGTCGATGAGGTCATCATCCTGCGTGGGATATCTTTCCATGTGGACCGAATCCAGGATATCCGGGAAGGCGACCTCCTGGTAGACCTTCTCGGCGTGGAACGGGGCCAGTGGGGCCATGAGCAGAGAAACGGTGTGCAGGGCCTCCGCAAGCGTGTCGTAGGCCATCTGCTTGTCCACGGTATCCTCCCCACCCCAGAACCTCCTCCGGTTCGCCCTCACGTACCAGTTGGAGAGATCCTCCACCACAAAATATGATATGGCCTGGGGCGCCCCGAGAAGATCGAAGTTGTCCAGGCTCTCATCCACCTTCCTGACCAGGTTGTTCAATCTGGACAGGAGCCATCTGTCGACCCCCAACCTCTCGGAGGGGTTCGTCCTGTTTTCAGGCTTGTACCCGTCGAGGTCGGCATACGTCTGATAGAAACCCAGAACGTTCCTCACCGTTGCAAGGAAGGATCGGTTCGCCTCGTTGACGCCCTCCATGGAGAACATCTTGGGCTTCCACGGGGCGGTCTGTGAGAGGAGGTACCACCTGATGGCATCCGCGCCCTCGGTGTCGAAATGGACACACGGGTCGATCACGTTGACCTTGGACTTGGACATCTTCTTCCCCTCTCCGTCAAGGACGTGTGCGTGGCAGATCACGGACTTGTATGATGGTTTATCGAACACGGCTGTGGAAATTGCCAGCAGCGAATAGAACCACCCGCGGGTCTGGTCGATGCCCTCGGCGATGTAATCCCTTGGGAACTGTTTCTCGAACTCCTCCCTGTTCTCGAATGGGTAGTGCATTGATGCAATTGGAGCCGATCCCGAATCATACCAGCAGTCGATGACGTAGGTGAGCCTCGTCATGGTCTTTCCGCACTCCTCGCACGGGAAGGTGACCTCATCCACGTACGGCCTGTGGAGTTCCGGCACCTCCTTCCCGGAGAGCTCACGAAGCTCCCCTATGGACCCCACCATGTGGTCATGGCCCTCTGGACATCTCCACAGCGGGAGCGGGGTGCCCCAGTACCTCTCCCTGGAGAGGTTCCAGTCCTTGACCTCCTCCAGGAATTTCCCGAAGCGGCCCTTCTTGATGTTGGGTGGATACCACGATATCTTCTCGTTGTTCTCCATCAGGTTCTTTCTGAGCTCCGACATCCTAATGTAGATCCCCTTTCGCGCGTAATATAGGAGGGGCGTGTCGCACCTCCAGCAGAACGGATATTGATGCTCGTACATCAGCTGCCCTTCGAGCAGTGATCTGGAGGAGAGGTCCTCTATGATGGATGGGTCCGCATCCTTGACGAATACGCCCTTCCAGGGGGTCACCTCTTCCGTGAAGGTCCCGTCCGGTTTGACGGGCTGGACCAGGGGAAGGTCATACCTCTTTGCCAGCTCATAGTCATCCTCGCCGAAGGCCGGGGCGATATGAACGATGCCTGTACCGTCATCCATGGTGACGAAGTCCGCCGTCGTGATGAAGTGGGCGGGCCTGTCAGGCTTCGTGAAATCGAAGAGGGGCTCGTAGCCTGTCCCCTCCATATCGGAGCCCATGAGCCTCTGCTTGACCGTGTAATCCTCCTCCTTCATCAGCACCTTCGCCCTGGACTCGGCGAGGATCAGCTCCACTCCCTTGTACTCGATCCTCACGTAGAACTCATCGGGGCTGACAGCAAGGGCCACGTTGGAGATAAGCGTCCACGGGGTGGTGGTCCAGGCGAGGAAATATGTATTCTCCCGGCCCCTGATCTTGAACTTGACGAAGATGGATGGCTCCTTCACGGTCTTGTATCCCTGGGCCACCTCGTGGGATGACAGGGATGTGCCGCACCGTGGACAGTATGGGACGATGGTGTGGCCTTCGGTGAGCAGCCCTTTTTTCCATATCTCCTTGAGTGACCACCATACCGATTCGATGTAGCTGTCCTTCATGGTGATATAGGGGTCCTCCAGGTCCAGTACATATCCCAATCTATCCGTCATCCTGGACCATTCGTCGATGTAGGTGAAGACGGATTCCCGGCACTTCCTGATGAATGGCTCGATCCCGTACTCCTCGATCTGCTCCTTGTTCTCTATGCCAAGGGCCTTCTCCACGGCGATCTCCACGGGCAGCCCATGGCAGTCCCATCCGCCCATCCTGGGGACGAAGAAGCCCTTCATGTTCCTGTGGCGGCAGATGGAGTCCTTGATCGCCCTGGCGAAGATGTGGTGCACCCCCGGCGGGGCGTTCGCTGTCGGGGGCCCTTCAAGAAACCTGAAGTACTCTCCCCCCTTGTTGTGTTCGAGCAGCCTCCTCATGATGTCCTTTCCCTTCCAGAGGTCCAGGACCTCCATCTCAAGGGCAACGGATCCGCTCATCTTCTTCTCGACGGCCTCTTCCTGTTCTACCGTATGTAGTCCCCCTATGTGCCCAGCGAACTGGTATGTTTCGATGAAAGGGGAAAAATTAGGTGATATATCAGCTTGTCCCTGTTTGCAGAGCCATATCCGGCGGGAAAGATAATAATCAAACCACCCTTCTGGGTTGTTATTGAGGTGGAAAACATGTGCGCTTATGTAAGGAGTGTAAAAGGTCTAGCATTCTCGGGAATGACCGATTCCGGGCACTGGCTGATGATGGATACGAAGGAGGGGGTAGGTGGTTTGGAGGGGGCAGTGGCCCCCATGGAGATGTTCCTGCAGGCGATAATGGGATGTACGGGAATGGACGTCGTATCGCTACTGAAGAAGATGAAGGTCCACTACACCTCCTTTGAGGTCCATGAGGAGCACGAGAGGGCCCAGGAGCACCCCAAGGTGTATACCCGGATCGGCCTCACCTACAGGTTGGAGGGGGACGATATCGACCCGGAGAAGGTGAAAAAGGCCGTGAGGCTCTCCATGGAGAGGTACTGCTCCGTCACTGCAATGGCGAAGGCCACGGTGGATATGTCCTGGAAGATCGAGATAAACGGCGAGGCCGTGCAGACATCTTGATCCTTATCCGGGCGTACCCTCAGGATATGAGAATGTGGTGAGGGCCAGGAGCCTTCGAAGAAGGGAGACGGGGAGGCCTATTACGTTGTCCTCGTTCCCATGGGCGATCCGCGCCCTGATGGGGGCCCTGTCCTGGATGCCGTACGCCCCGGCCTTTCCCCCCCACAGCCCGCTTTCAAGGTATGTCTCCAGGTCATCGCAGGGGTCCATCACCACCTCCGAGACCTCGTAACCCGTGAACTCCCTCTCACCTTCCATGACGCAGATCCCTGTGATGACCTCCTGATCGTATCTCATCTGGAGCTTTAACATCCTCTCCGCGTCCGATCGATCCGCCGGTTTGCCCAGTATCTCCCCGTTGCAAAGGACGATCGTATCTGCCCCTATAACGATCCCGTCCCGATGTATCGACCTCGCCTTTGACCTGGCGTTCTCGACCACGAGGCCATATGGGTCTCCATCGTGTACCTCATCGGCTGTTGGATCTACTATCTCAATATCGTACCCCTCCCCCCTCATCAGGTCCCTTCTCCGTGGAGATGAGGAGGCCAGTATCAGCTTCATCTCACTCCCACTCGATGGTTCCCGGCGGCTTGGAGGTGACGTCAACCGCCACGCTGTCTATCCCTGGAAGGGCCAGAAGCCTGGGGATGATATCTTCGTAGAACTCATCGGGAAGCTCGGACACCTCTGCGGTCATCGCCCTCTGCGACCATACGGGCCTTACCACGACCATCTCACCATCCGAAAATGAGACGGGGACCAGTACGGTGGGACACTGCCACACGGAGTCGTACAGCTCGTGCTCCTTCAGCCCCTCCATCACCACGTGATCGCACTCCCGGAGGAGGTCCATCCTCTCCTCGGTTATGAACCGCTCCACAGGAGCAGGCGTTGAAACGTCCTTCAACCCCACCATGAGAACGCATCTGTTTATTCCGGCGGTCCTGTTGACAAGCCTTGTCGAAAAGAGCTTGATGGCGGGCCAGTCGACCTTCTCATCAGCCCACAGCGCCACGGGATGCTCGTACGACCTGGCGTCCCCTTTGACGCCTACGGACCTCACCGGAAGGACAAGCCCCTTGACCTTCCCACTGGCCCACTCATCCTCCCGGATGCCCGTCTCGACCCTCCCCTGGATCTCCTGGATGCCCTCCATTGTGGTGTGGATCAGCCAGCTGTCCTGGCAGAGCGCCCTGATCCCCAATCCAGGTCCGGGGAACGGCTGCCTGTGTACGAGGTCCCAGGGCAGTCCAAGCTGCTCCCCCACCTCCCTGACCTCGGCCTTATACAGGTCCTTCACCGGCTCTATCACCTGCCCCTTCTGGATCATCTCCATTATCACGTCTACCCTGTTGTGATGTGTCTTGATGACCGCTGCATTTTCGGTCCCACCGCTCTCGATCGTATCGGGGTATAACGTTCCCTGGGCGAGCACCCAGTCATCCTCCTTTGTATCCGAGGCGATATCGTTCACTATCTCGACAAAAAGCCTGCCGATGATCACCCGTTTCTCCTCTGGGTCCTGAACCCCTTCAAGGGACGATAGAAACATGTGGGAGGCATCCACCACCTCGAGGTCGATCCTACCGATCCCGCCAAGCGCTTCCGCCACGGACGACGATTCATCCTTCCTCATCAGCCCCGTATCAATGTGAATAAAACGAGTTTGACCGGGTGGCAGGGCTTTGTTGAGAAGTGCTGCCACGACGGTAGAATCCACTCCGCCGGACAGGAGTGCCAGCACCTTGCGCCCTCCCGCCTCCTTCCGGATCCTCTCCACGATCTCATCGATATTGGACTCCACGGTCCACCCCTGTCGGGCCCCGCAGATGCCGATAACGAAGTTCTCCAGCATCTCTGAACCGTGAATGGTGTCCGAAACCTCGGGATGGAACTGGAAACCCCACCTCCTCCTCTTCGCGTCGGACATCGCGGCGACGGGGCAGTTCTCGGTGACCCCTATCCGGACAAATCCATCGGGTACGCCTAGCACCTTGTCCCCGTGGCTCATCCAGACCCGGTCGTCCTGGGGGACTCCCTTGAATATGGGGTCCTCCTCCAGGCGGAGCTTGGCGAACCCGTACTCCTTGAAGCTGGAGCCCTCCACATCTCCGCCGTAGTGTATCGCCAGCTGGTGGAGCCCATAGCATAATCCCAGTATGGGCACGTCCAGGTCCATTATGCCGGGGTTGATCCTCACGGACCCCTCCTCGTGTATCGAATCCGGCCCCCCGGATAGAATGATGCCCTTCACGCCCTGGAGCTCCGAAACGTCGGAGGAGGGGCTCACTATCACGGTCTTGACCTTCAGGGCATTCCTTACCTTGGTGGATATAAGGTGGGTGAACTGGCCGCCGTTATCCACGATAGCTATGGTGTCGTGGCTCATTCGCCCAGCACCTCTCTGCCCGACCGGATCACCTTCTCCCTCATTCTTGCATGATAACCCTTCAGGGCGTCCATGAAGCGGTCGTCCACCAGGGTCAGGGCCCTTACGGCCAGGAGAGCGGCGTTCTCGCCCCGGTCCAGGCCAACCGCGCCAACCGGGATGCCGGGGGGCATCTGCACTATAGATAATATGGAATCCAGGTTCACCTTCCCAGCCACGGGAACTCCTATCACGGGCCTGAGCGTATGTGCGGCCACCGCGCCGGGAAGCGCCGCGGAGAGCCCTGCAATAGCAATGAACACCTTCGCCGAAGAGCCTTTTACGGAATCCTCCACGAGATCGGGGGTGCGGTGGGCCGAGGCGACCGTCACCGAATATGGGACCTCCAGCTCCTCCAGTATCTTGACCCCCTTCCTCGCCACAGGGAGGTCGCTTGCGGATCCCATGATTATATGCACAAGGCACTCCTCGATAGGGACCAGGTATTTCCCGGCCGACAGGCCCTCTGTTCCTTCCGTCATATCAAGGTGATGGAACGACCACCTAATAAGGGTTTATCCCCGGGTCCACGGCACGATATCTGGAACCACATTGGCCCACAATACACATTTCAACAGGGTTTTTTTCTCCCCTTATCGATATTCAGGCCCAAACCATTTATCTCCCTGAATGCCATACATGTGATGATGATCTCAATGGACAAGGGTCGACCGATAACGGCCCCGGGACCGTTGAGAAGGTGATATTATGCTTGGATCTGAAGTGTTGAAGAAACGGGTAGAGGAAGTGATGTCGGATATCGGTGATTCAGTGGG
>JAUVCY010000175.1 GCA_030595585.1 Thermoplasmatota archaeon | reverse complement strand
GGTTACGAGAGAAAAGGAGGCGTGACCCCAATCGGGGGATTGATCTATGGTGAGGCTGACGGTATCGAAGTAATTACCCCTGTTCTGCAGGTTGAACTTCAGCTGGTTGGCACCCAACGTCAGTTCGTATATGCCTCCCTTTCCGCCTAGAACCTCATTTGTCACACTGGCCAGAAAATCATCCTTGATCAGAACCTCGACCGGCAGAATGATCAGGGTGGAGTTGGCATTTCCATCGGCGATGAGGACGATCTCCTTCTTTCCCGCTATCGCATTCATGGGTAGGGTGACGATTGGATGGAACGTCCTGGAGCTGCCTGGAGAGATGGGAAGGTCCGTCGTGGTAGGGTCGAAGGGATCGTTGAAATAGAAGCTCCATCCAGATGGGACGGAATCCTCCCTTATGCGTATGTAATCGGTTGTTGTGGCCCAGTTCTCGAGGGTCAGGTTGAACTCCGCCTGGCCTCCGATCTCCACCTTGAGGTATCCAAGAGGCAGGACCACGGCCCTCAGATCGTATATGTTGGTGACGGTGATATCGATATCCGGGGATGTGAATGGCCTGGTAATACCATCTGCCATTGCAACGATGGTCGATATTCTCTTGTCGCCGATAAGGCTTGTCGCGGGGGCCCAGATGGTAAAAGTGATCGAAGTCTTTGCACCCTTGGGGAGCGTAATGTCGTTATCCGAGAATATCACGGTCCACTCTCCCTCTATCCGTTCCTGGGAAGATACGATCTTGTCCATATCCAGAGATACATCATACGATCCGGATCCGATGTTCTCGAGGGTCAATGAGCCACCGTATGGCGTGTTCTGCCCGAGTGAGTAGTGCGTGGATGGAACCGTTATCCTGATGGGCCCCGACTCGCATATGATCTCCAGGGTAACCTTCCACCTCTCCTGGGTGTCCCTGTCCTTGATCTCGATATCTATGGCCCCTGTTCCTGGAGTAGGGTTCTTCAGGTAGAGGTAAAGGTCCTCCGTGGTGGGGCCCGTGGGCATGTTGACGTTCATTGTGGTCATGCCGTTATCCAGGAATACGGACCAATCAAGCGGTATGTCAGTAATGGTGAGTATGTAGTAGACCTCGTAGCTATTGTCGTTGATCAGGTGTATCTTGTAGCTCTCGCTGTCACCCGGTTGCAGGTGGTCGACATATCTGTTGGTTCCCTCGATCTCATTGAGGTATCCTCCAATGAGGCTTATCGGACGTTCGTCAGGGACGCCTGAAACCCCTGTATCCGCATCAAGTAGTGAGAGTGGAAACAGCATCACCGATATCAGTATCAGGCAGGCAAGCAGCTTGCTTATTTTCATGGAAACGAACCTCATCTACCAATCGTCAATGACCATATTTAAGGTTACGGTACATAAGAAAAACTGGATGGGTCAGGCGACCATATCATCGCATATATTCAGTTTTTCCCTGGCCCTCTCGTACTGGGGATCGCATTCAAGAGCTCTTCGGAAGAATATACAAGCCTCATCCAACATGGGTGGATCTATCTCCATGAAGATCGAACCCAGGTTGTACCACGCCCTCTCGTATTTATCGTTTATCTCCAGCGCCTGGTTGAAGGAGATTATGGCATCCTCCAGCCTTCCCTGTTTCTGGAGGAGGATCCCCAGGTTATTGAGGCTCCTGAAAGAGTGGGAGTTCCTTTCGATGGCCCACCGGTAGTACCTCTCGGATTCCACAACATTATCATTTTTAAAATGGAGGTTTCCCAGCTGGTACAGCATCTCCTCATGGTGGTCATGGGCGGCAAGTTCCTTCTCAAGTGCGGCGATGGCGCCTTCAATTGAGCCATCACGCTCGAATCTGTTTGCGGTGCAGATGATATCGTTGATACTGGAGGATATTACTTTCCTCTTTCTCACCTTCACGAACTGTTTGACCTTACGGCTGATCTTCGCAACGGGCCTAGCCGGTCCACCATCATCTTCGTGGGCTCTTGGGGTGATCTCATCAGCGTCTGGTATGATCTCGATATCCTCTTCGATCTCCCCGAATTCGGGTAAGTTCTCGTCACCCACATCGAAGAGGTTCCTCGTGTCAAATTCCATGTCGAAAAGGTTCTTTGTGTCGAACTCCATATCAAAAAGATCCTTTTTACCCTCTTTTTCATCGACAACGGGGTGAACAGGCTCAATATGTTCTATGTGAACGTCTTTCTCCTCCAGACCATCGGAGATAGACCTAAGCTCGACCTTATCGCTATTGATATCCTTCCTCAGCTGGTCGATATCGGGTCTATTTTCATCGTGGCCAAGAAGAATTTTCAGGGAGTTCTGCTTTTTCATGGTCTCCAGGTCGCTCTCTTTTTTATCGATACCTCTCTTCAGGGACCAGTACCGATCCTTGAGCTTCCTTACGGATCTTATCCGTTCGCTCTCAGCGACGGCTTCAATGCCTCCAACTCCCATGAGCTGTTTAAGACCTCTACCTATTGGCTCACCCATATGCACACCCATTTGATCAATATGTAACGTTCGTCTGTTTTCCCCGTCCTAAAATGGTTGTTCTATATATTAGTTGCTTGTTATAAAATCAATATCGATCAAAATGCCTTACCGAACGAAAATAAGGGATATATATTGGTCAATATGTTTTTTCCAATAGATGGGAGCATACAATCTAATCTCTATCGGGATTCGATGCAGTTAACCACCTTCGGTGCTTAACGCACCTTGATATTCGGCGTTAAGGAAACTCCGAATATCAAGGACCAAGGTTCGAATCCCTTGGGAGAATCCTATTTCCGATTACTGTCGTTTAAAAACAATAGGATAGATGCTCCCATCGGGATTCGAACCCGAGTGACCGGCTCGAAAGGCCGGGATGATTGGCCGGACTACACCATGGGAGCGTAGTATTAGGTCAGGATTCGGGAAAAACAAGGTACTATTTAATCATATGCGGTCTGGATCATCTTCGTCTGTGGAAAAGAAAGGAGAGCAGGAGGAAGGAAAGGGATAGGGTGGAGATCGGGAGGAAGGGCGTATTACCTCCTTCTTTTTCAACAGGGGACATTTTCTCTCCCATCACATCTATGGGCTCCCCCTCGATTATCGTTACACGTGTCATAACGATATCATCAACGGGATGATTGCTCAGAAGAGGCCTGAGGTTACCATAGGTCTCACATCCGGCTATGCTCTTGGCAACGTCAAGCCCCTCGATAACAACACCAAACACAGCGTAACCGTGATCTCCGTTATTTTCCATTCGCTCGGAATCATCCAGTTCGTGCTGTGGGCCGTCGCAAATGTAGAACTGGGATGAGGCGGAATCGGGCTCGGACGACCTCGCCATCCCCACCGCACCGTCTATGTGTGTTGCATTTGGACATATCTCCAGTGGGATCGTTGTGGATGAGCCGCCCATTCCGTCGTCGTAGGGGTTGTTGTTCCTGGTGTTGGGGTCCCCGGTCTGGGCTACAAAACCTTCCATACATCTGTGAAATGATATCCCATCGTAGAATCCGGAGGAGGCGAGATCGGCGAAGTTATCGGTTGTGATCGGGGCCATGTTATCGTAGAGCTCTATCACGATCTCCCCCCAGCCGGACACCTCTATTACGGCCAATCTATTGGTAACATTGAGCTCCTGCTGTTCCGTGTAGACAACCTCCTGATATGGGCTGTCCGTCGGTTCCAGGGTCTGGCTTTCGGCAGGTCCATCTCCATCGGACGGTAGAGAAAGCAGGATGATAGAGATAGATAGGAGGGCCAGAGGTAATATCTTCATCTTATCCACCGTGTATAAAAGATCGACAATATCCAATACCATACATCGTTAAAAACATATAGGGCACCGGGTGCTGTCAGCGATATATCGGAACAAGGGAGCCAAAAGGAACGTATACGGTGATCTTCTCTCCTTTCATGAAAACGTTATCATGGGGGGCAAGGACCCTGTAGCTCCTCTTTCCAGAGGTGATATCCAACAGATGGTCCCTTCCCCTGTACTCTGACCCCTTTACGTGCCCCTTGATCTCAATTCCTTCTGTCTCCTCCATGCATGCCGATTCGGGTCGAAACATCATATCTATCGGCCTATTATCTCCCTTCCATGGTATATCCCCAAGTTCGGAAACGAGCTTGGTTCCACTTCCTCTTATGATCCTGATCGAGTTCATGAGGCCCATGAACTCCGCCGTTCTTTTTCTCGTTGGCCTCCAGTATATCTGATCGGGAGTTCCCTCCTCGAGTATCCTGCCCTCGCTCAGGAAACCGATCCTGTCGGAGATGGATAGGGCTTCCGACTGATCGTGTGTGATGTACAGGGTAATGATCTTCTGCTCCCTGAGGATCCTTTTGAGGTCCTTTCTGAGGCTTTCCCTCAATGAGGTATCAAGGGCCGATAGCGGCTCGTCAAGAAGTATCACCTTTGGCCGCACGGCAAGGGTACGGGCAAGCGCAACCCTCTGTTTCTCCCCTCCGGAGAGCTCGGAGGGTATTCTACCGGAAAATCCCTCAAGGCCAACCAGGCCAAGCACATCATCCGTTACAGACCTGACCCTTTTCCTGGAAAGGCCCATTGCCCTGGGGCCGAAACCCACGTTTCCCTCCACCGTCATGTGAGGGAAAAGGGCGTAGTCCTGAAAAACGATCCCAATTTGTCTTTTCTCGGACCTCTCGCGGGTTATATCCTTTCCATCCAGCACAATGCGTCCATTGAGTGGCTTGATAAAACCGGCGATAACGTTAAGAAGCGTGGTCTTTCCGGACCCCGAGCCTCCAAGAAGTGTGAATATCTCCCTGTCGGAGATGGACAGGTCGATCCCATCCAGTACGTTGCTTTTGGACCCTGGATATCGAAATGAGAGGCCTTTGATGTCAAGGGTCAGGTCTTCAACCCCCATTTGATAAGAAAACGATGTGACATCTCAAGCGCAAGAAAAGAT
>JAUVCY010000097.1 GCA_030595585.1 Thermoplasmatota archaeon | reverse complement strand
GAAGTACAGTATGGATTGGGATTGACTCCGAAATTCAATCTAATAATAATATATCAGCATGCGAAAAAATGATCCAGAAAATTTCCTTTTACCGCCAAAGTGGGCATTGTTCACAGGGCAGTGCATATACTGATAGTCCTGTTTTTCCAAGAGATCGATGGCGAATTCTTCGATAGTATATTCACTGATCATGGTCATTTTTATCTTCTATGAGTTTCTTCACTTCACTATCAAAATCCGAGATAAAATTCTTATCCTGGATATTCTTGAATGTTTCATACTCTTTGCTAGCCAGAGCAAGGGCGATTTCATGGCTGATCGGTCCGGCATTGGTAAGTATTTCGTATTCACTGAACTTCAGGAAGGCGTTCAGTTTTTCAGTCCAATCTTTCATGTACATGGGCTTATTACGAACCGCCTGTAATTCCGCATAATCGAGATACATGGTAACTATACGGTTCAAATGATCAAGTTCTTGTTTATCCAGATAGTTTTTTGCTATGGCAACATCGCCTGGCATGATCTTACCGCCATCTCCTTTACGCCATGAAGTCAATCCCATATTCGGTCTGTCGCTCTTGGCTCGTGTGGAGATAATCTCCGCTGCGGTCCGGCCGGTAATGGCAAAGTGCAGTTTATTCTGTACCGTTGCAAAGAACTGTTTTGTGTCATGCGCCTTTAACGAATAGTCAATAGAAGTAGCGTATATGTCGGTGATCTTCTGATACATCATCCGCTCACTGGAGCGGATATCACGGATCTCTTCAAGCAAACCATCAAAATATCTCATGCTGAAACGGGAACCATTTTTGAAACGGTCGCTATCGATCGCAAAGCCCTTATGGATATATTGTTGAAGAATTGAGATCGCCCATTGTCGGAACTGTATGCCACGTTCCGAGTTAACCCTGTATCCCACTGCGATAATTGCTTCAAGAGAGTAGAACTTTGTCTGATATTTCTTGCCATCCTCGGCAGTATGTGCAAAATTTGCACACACTGAATCTTCTTGCAACTCGTTATCAGAAAAAATGTTCTTGAGGTGCTTTGTAACAACACTACGATCTACAGAGAAAAGTTCCACAATTCGTTTTTGGGGCATCCAGATATTCTCATTAGCGTACAGCACCTCGATATTGATCTTACCATCTGGCGTTTGGTAAACGGTTATCTGGTTGTCGGGCAGCTTTTTGTTTATAGTCATATCTTACGCCTTCATTCACTATCTGCTCGCCTCTCGCAAGGGTCCCCAATGGGGATTTCACGAAGGACTTTAACTTATAATTATATTTGTAAATATATAATAATTATATCTCTTCAGTGATCAGCTGGACCGGATCCCCGTCCTGATATCAAGTATCATACTGGACTATCTCAAATATCACATGGTGCCCGAGAGCCCGCAGTGGGGACATACGATCTGATTGGATCCAGGAGGAATGTCGATATGTGCCCCACACTGGGGGCACTCCACTTTTATTGAGTGGGGAGGGGAAAGCGCCTGAGGAGACTGAAGTGGAGCCTGGGGTAGGGCCTGAGTGGGAGCCTGGGGCAGGATCCCCGGCTGCCGCACGGGAACCACCGCCTCAACGTGATGGACCTCATGGACCTCCGGCACGTATCCGGGGGGAAGGTTCTGCTGCATGGGGGCCCCTCCGAGTCCGATGGCGGCCTCGGGTACCATCTGGTTGAGCTTCTTCACCTTGGTGAACTCAAGCCAGATCAACCCGGACCCTATTAACAGAAGCCCCGCTCCAACCACAGAGCCCAGGGGAAGGGTTTCCTCCATAAAAGATAACGAAAGGACGACTATGCCGATCACCGTCATCAATGACACGAAGATGGGAACCATGGGGCTCTCCATCTTGAAACGTATCCTGCCAACAAGGATATCCTCCCTCTTTGGTATCAACAATATGATCGTCAACGCTGCCAGGGCGAGCCCCACATAAAGTAAAATATCCGTGATAGCGGGAAATGAAGGCATATTACTCCTGCTCTGACCTAATCAAATTGCTATATAAATTATTTGCTGGATTATATCCCAACTTTGACAGATCTAATATGATATGAGCCTTTCAATGTTGGGAGAAGCCTAACTTTGGGACTCGTTTGTAATTATATGTCAAAGTTAGGTTATATTCGCGCATCAATCACGTTCTTGGGATCGGAGCCTATTCTGCCGGGGGGGCTCATAAACATATCTGAGGACCAGGAATGCAGCAACGACCCCAAGGAAAGCTGATATCAGGAACGGCAGGGAATCCCCAGGTATCATGAACCACCCCCAATTGAAGTCCCTCCCCTTTCCAAAGTCCCATACGAGGCCACCGAAGATCGGCCCGACGGTCGCCCCAATGTTGGAGAACGATTGGATGGTCCCGATAAGCTTCCCCCTTATCGCCCTGGGGACCAGATCGGCCTGGAGCGTTCTGGTCGTGGCGATGGAGGATTGCATCCCCATCTCCTTGAGCGTGAACGATACCATTGCAACCCAGTTCCCGTAGGGTATCATTGAAGAAAGTGACAGAAGGATGACCAGGACCCTTGAAACAAGGGAACCCCCGACGATGAACGGTTTTCTGAAATACCTGTCGGCCAGGATCCCCACCGGAACCACAACGGTGAGGCCCACCGCCTGGCTCAGGCCGAACAGCAGGGAATAGTCCCTGGCGTTCATCCCGAAGTTCTCCTTCATGTAGAACACCATGACCACGGATGCAAGGGAGAACGAGAGGCCGTTCATTAGCGAGTTCACATACAGGACGTTGAGCGACCTTCTGGTGATCGGCCTGATCGACCTGATGGCCCTCTTCTCATCCCTCTTTCGTACCTCATCTCCCTTTTTCACCAGGACGTCTCGGAGGAAGATCGACCCGATCACTGCTGCGATGAGGGAAAAGGCCGACGTGAAGTAGAATGGGACCCTGTACGACTGAAGCTCGCTCATGCCGAGCACGTCCTGGGTCCAGAACAGGAGCCCCCCGCCGATCAGGGGCCCTGCAACGAAACCAAGCTGGGAGACCAGCATGTAGGTGGATATCGACCTCCCCCTTTTGGAAGCGGGCACGGAATCGATCACAAGGGCCTCGCCCACGGGCCAGACCATGGCAGACGCGGTGCCCTGCATCATTCTCACGGCGAACAACCCCATCCAGCTATCGGGTATGGTGTAGAGATATGCAAGCAGTGCGTAGAGGAGCATGCCGGATATTATGACCCTCTTCCTGCCGATCCTGTCCGAGAGCTTGCCGAAGGGCCTGGCAAGGAACGCCCTGGTGAACATGAAGGAGGCGAATAGGATGCCCACCTCCAGCCCCCCGCCGCCGAGCTGTTCGACGTAGAGAGGAAAAAATGGTATTATCAGTCCGAAGCTGAGGTATATGGTGAAGGCTAAAAGTGAGGTAACCCCAAGATTCCTTCTCCATCCGGACATCTGAAAGCTGTCCCCTTAGACCTACAGGTAGTTCACGTAACCATCCAGACTGACCATGGCCGCGCCTTCCATACACTGGATATAAAGGTAGTAGTCCCCAACCACATCGATCTCTCCGGGACCGAAGCTCCACTCGACGTTCTGGCCGCCTATCAGGGAGATGGTGGCGTTGTTAAGAAGCTTCTCATACGGGTTGTAGAGGAGGATCTCAACGGTACTGGGATGCTGATTCCTGAAGTCGTAACCGTTTATCGTTATGGTGAGGTTCATCTGGGTCGCGTCCTTCTTGACGGTCCAGTTCACCTCGGTGGAGTTGCCTATCACACCGATCGGTTCGTAGACCGGTTCACCTATCATTACCGTGGATCCCAGGGATATCGTGGTCCCCTGGTTGACGACGGTGATGACAACGGATATGGAGTCGGTCATCTCCGATTCATCCACAACGGTGAGGGTGACAGTATAATCTCCCGTTTCGGGAAACGACTGCTGTCTCTGAGTGGTATTGCCGAACTCCGGGTCCATATCCGGGATGCCGTAGTCCCAGATGTAGGATACGATCCCCTTGTAATCCGTTCCATCGTCCAGGTAATCGGGGTCATATGACTCATTTGCATCGAAGAGAACCGCGATGCCCACCTCCACACGCGTTCGGGACACCATGAGGGACGCAACAGGCGGTTTGCCCGTAGCTGGTTGAGTGTTGTTCTGCTGCTCCGGTTTCTCCTTCTCCGCGAAGAGGGATGAGATCTCATCCGAGTAGGATACGAGAGAGGTAAGGAGTATGAGGCCGACAACCACGATGCCGATGATGATCAGAACGTTCTTCTTCTTTGCCATGTTTTTCCTCCTCGGTCCGAATATTGGTACAGCCTCATGATACATATGGGCTTGGATGTTTATATCTTTTGTTTTTCTAAGGGCCTTTTCAGGTATAAACCTTTCACTCGTTGGCCTTGAGCCTCTCCTCTTTTTGCAGTTTCCTCTGGAGGATCCGATCGAGGATGAGCTTCATGTAGACCGCATCGTGTTCCATGAGCGGTGATTCCGAGATTATCGTGAAATCCCAATCATCGTGGTTGAGCATGCTCTCAGCAAGTGGGTCGAACCTGAGGTCCCCCTTCTTGATCGGGGTTGACATGATCTTGTCGCCCTCGCTGTGTTCAACGCCCGAGAAGTGGATGTAGAACTTGTTGGAGCCCGTGACCTCCCTGACCATGTTGAACATGTCCTCGAAGTCATCCATCTCCCTGAGAACCCCGCCATCCCTTGAATGCAGGTTGCCGACGCTCAGAACTGGGATCGTGTTCTTCACCCGTTTCACGACCTGGAGGATCTCCTCCAGTGAGCCGAACACCTTCTGCCTTCCGGATGTCTCGATGCCGATCTGCACATTGATGTCTGATTTCTTCAACTTGTCCCTGATCTTCCTGATGTGCTTCACCACCAGCTCCAGGGCCTCCTTTGGATCGTGGTCATGGTACATCCCGATGTGGGTCACGACGATCGTGGCCCCCAGCTCCTCGGCGATCTTGGAGCTCCAGAGGACGTTTTCTATCGACCTCTGAACGTAATCTTCCTCGCCCAGAAAATCCATGTAGTACGGGGCGTGGACCATCAATGCCACATCGAGCTCCTCCCCAAGTTCCTTGACAAGGGAGAGCTCCTCCGGTATCTCCCTCATGGGCCTCAGGAGCTGTACCTCCATTGCGTCCAACTGAAGGGCGTGGATGTCCTCTATACCGTCCTTGAGGGTCCTGCCCTTGCAGGACAGTGGTATTCCTGCCGGTCCGAATCTAATGGTCATAAGATATCATGCTCCCCTGTTTTCAATGAAGTTCCGTCTATCAGCATCCCTGTATCCCCTTGAAATGAATCCTACTGTTATTTTTGTATCTGGCGTTATTTATACCTTTTGCTGTTCCTGTTTACTTTAAGGGGTAAAAACACGATATTTTCCCTCAAAGGTCGATCTTTCCATGTTTAAGTAGTAGCTCTACAGCCTTACCTGCGGCGTCTTCCAGGGCATTCTCATCGTCCAGTGCGTCGCTCACACTTCTGTTCTGATCGTTGATCAGGTCCCTGGCCTCATTCCTCAGCTTATCCCTCTCGTTCCTCATCTGCAGGACCTTCTCCCTGAGCTCCGTCGCCCTCTGATGGTAGGAATCGGCATGCTTGCGGATCTTGAGGTACTCCTCATGCTTCTTGTCAGATTCGGATCTAAGATGATTTATGGTCGGATAGTGCTCCTTCAACTTATCATCTATCGCCATCATCTCCTCGTAGAACTTCTGGACCTTCAGATGTTCCTGGTCGGCAAGGGACCTGTACTCCGTGATCTCATCCTCAACGGTCTCCCCCTCCACCCTGGCCATCTGGTCCTTCTCTTCCTTGCCCCGCACTTCAAGAAGCTTCCTGCGGATCTCATCGATCCTCTTGACCAGCGCCCTCTCCTTCTGGAGGTTATCTGTGGGATGGACCTCGTACTGATTCTCCAGCTTTTTAAGCTCGATATCGAGGGTGTAGGCGTTCTCAAAAGGTTCGGGGTCGCCTTCCGAGCGTGGTTTTCTATCCCCACGAAGCAGTCTCGCCTTCTCGTTGTAGGCGTTCCTTCGCTCCTTGGCAGCCTTCAGCTTCTGGGCGATCTCGTCCTTCTTCTCCCTGTATACGGATAATTCATCAAGGATGGCGCGCCGTTTCTTGTGAAGATCGTCCCTGATCTCCCTGTGGACCTTGGCCTCGTCGTTGAAATAGTCCCTTTTGTCGTAGAGGGATTTGAGCTTCTTCTCGGATTCGGAAAGCTCTTTCATAAGATCCTGAGGCACTTCATCTGGGCTCATTCTACCACCCGCCGTACAGCCGTCCTAAAAGTGACATTGTATATATATTAGGTGCTCAGGCCCTGCCGCTGCCCCTGGCGATCCTCGCCGCGACGGCTCCCGCGATGAGGCCCGCATCGATGTTAACAACGCAGATGGGGGAGCAGCTCTGAAGCATGGAAAATAGGGCTGCCTCTCCCTTTCCGTGGATACCGTAGCCGGTGGAAACAGGAAGGCCAATTACCGGGACCGGGACCAGTCCGGATATCACGGTTGGAAGGGCTCCCTCCCTTCCCGCCGCCACGACCAGTACGTCAGCTCCCCAATCGCTCAGTTCCCTGAGGGGCTCAACGATCCTGTGTATGCCTGCCACACCGATATCGTAGAAAGACCTCACCTCGCACCCCATCTCCCTTGCGATGATCTCCCCCTCGCGGCTTACCGGGATATCAGAGGTACCCGCCGTGATGAAACCAACCCTGCCCTTTCTCTCGGGCATGGTGAACCCATTTTTCCTCAATATCAGGAATCTGGCGTCCTTATCATATTCAGCCTTGAATTCGCCCTCAAGCGATCCAAGCAGGTTATCCTTGATCTCCTCCTCTATCCTGGAGATCAAGGCCCTGTC
>JAUVCY010000052.1 GCA_030595585.1 Thermoplasmatota archaeon | reverse complement strand
CCTGTTGTTCCTATCACTATCAGCACGGCCAGGACGATGCCCGTAAAGCCCCAGAGGCTCAACCCCTCGACATCTATTTCCTTCGAGTAGGTCGACCCATCTCCATCCCCGTCCATGATCGTCAGCTTGACGCTGTAGGTGCCGCCCCAGGTGTAGGTGTGCGTTGCGGTCGGGCCTTCCGTCTCCACCTTCTCCCCGTCGTCGAACTCCCAGATGTAGGAGAGGCCCTCCATGTCCCAGCTGTCGTCGATGGCCTCGGCGGCGAAGGTGACCTTCCTTCCGTCCCTATCGTGGGTGAAATAGCCGCTGGGGGGATCGTTCAGAACGTTGACGTTGATGGAGGAGTGGCCGATGCCTCCGTGACCATCCGTGACGGTGAGGTTAATGGACCAGAGGCCGGCCGCCTTGAACACGTGCTGCACCCAGGGTCCAATGTACTGATAGGAGATCCCATCGGTCACGTTCCAGCTGAACTGGAGCATATCTCCCTTGTCGGAATCGCTCGAGAGGGCGCCGGAGACGTACACCTCATCTCCCTCGTGTACCATCAGGGTCACCCTGGAAGGGCCAGTATAGGATGGAGCCCCCCGATTGACGGTGATGGCGCCCCGGTCTATAAGCGCCACAGGGTCCGAGTTCAGCACAACTACGGTCTCCTCCCACACCGCCGATAGGCCGAATGAGTTGGTCACCGTGAGGACCACGTGGTATGCCCCGCCCCGGTCGTACTTGTGGGATACTATGTCGCCACCCGCCATGATCCTTCCATCGCCGAAATCCCACAGAAGGGAGATATCATCCCCGTCCGGGTCCTCCCCCATGTAGTGAAAGACCACGTCCTCTGAGGCGTGGACCTCTTTTGACGATATGCCTATCTGCATCGTGGGAGGGCGATCGGCCCTTATGGACACTATGGCAGTGGACTCGCCCCCCTCAGAATCTATGGCCTTCAGGGTTATCATGTACAATCCGCTCTCGTGGAACGTGTGAACGAATATGGGGTCGGACCCCTCG
This sequence comes from Thermoplasmatota archaeon, assembly GCA_030595585.1. Lineage (GTDB taxonomy): Archaea > Thermoplasmatota > Penumbrarchaeia > Penumbrarchaeales > Penumbrarchaeaceae > JAGLEG01. The sequence goes on along the minus strand of JAUVCY010000052.1, from coordinate 8,120 downwards.
GAGAAGCTCCCGTCGTTCACCATCATCGAATATGACGCGATCTCCCCGTCGGGATCGTATGACGAGCCCAGGGTTATGCTCAGAGGCTGGCCGACCTCGATGACGTCGACATCAGGGTCCAGCTCGTAAACCACGACGGGCTCGATGTTACGGGAAAGGTAGAACAGGACCATCTGCGACAGGTCGCGGTTGGCCTCCCGGCCCATCACGCTGTTATCCAGCAGGTGGGGGACCGAGACCACCACCCTTCCCTTTCCATGGGTGGTGGTGACCATCGCACACTGGGAGCCGTTGGTATAGTAGACCGCATTTCCCTCTCCCGAGACCTCGATGGCCCCCTGGAAGGTCGCGGAGATCCACGGCAGGTCCCCCACCAAGTCCGAGGATGGGTTCTGAAGGAGGAGGTCGTTCACCTCTCCTTCCTCGGTTGTGGAAATGCCCAGCGGTTCCAGCAGGTCCCTCACCACCGCGGCCTGGTTGATGTCCCCCGGGTCCACGATCATGAACAGCTCTCCGCCCTGATACGAGAAATCGAGCAGCTCCTCCCTCTCCTCCTCCGTGAAAGGACGCTGGGGTTCGAAGAGCAGGTAACATTTGTAGGAGTCAAGGACGCCGCCAGCCACCGGCCCCGTCATCTCCTTGAGATTTGTCCCCGAGCTGTTCCACAGCCCCAGCATCTCATCGAATCCTCCCAGATCGGAATGGTAACCATCTATGTAGAAACTCTCCTCGGCCCCGAAGGTGGCGGACCACACTCCATCTGCGGGGTGGGTCCCGGAGTTCCCAAGAACGTCAATTGTAGAGAGACGATATTCAAAGGCCCCTCCGGGCTCTATATCGGTCGGGTACGCCCTGACCCGGATCCAGCCGGTAAATGGGTCTGCATCCACCACGTTCAAGGGTATCCTGTACCAGCTCGTCCTGCCCTCCTCACGGAACTCCAGCGCGCAGGCCGATATGTCCACGCCGGTATCGTCCCGGACCCTGAAGTTCAGGCCCCCATACGGCCCGAACGGTTCGTAGACGGACCTCTCTCGGTGCCAGGCCGATGGGGGGATGGACTCACCGTCGAACCCGACCGTGGAATATCCATCAGGCGGAAATGTGATCGTCGAGCCCCAAATGGTGTTCACGATGTATCGATACTCCAGTACGGTGGCGCCGTTCACCACCCTCGCCCCCTGGAATCTTCCACCGTCCGAGACCAGGTCCACAAAGAACGTATCCCCGCCTATGATCACCTCGGCCCGGACGCTCGAGATGTTCCCGGGCGTTTCACTGGTCAGCAGGAGGTCTATCTGGTCCGGCGCGGTAACGGTCCAGTTCAGGCCGTGGGGTTCCAGGTGGACGGAATTGGTGAAACGGACCACGAAATCGTCCCAGCAGGTTCCCTCGGAGGACCCCAGGCCCTCATATCTACTGTCGAAGAAATCCCCCCTCCCGGGCAGATATATGCCGAAATATATCGCATCTCCAGAGTGGACCCCTCCTCCCAGGGAGTGGAGGACCACTGCCTCCAGTCCGGCCGCCGCCTTCTCGGCGCTCTCCTTGACCCTCTCATCCACGCCCTGCCATCTTGACAGGACCTGCAGGAAATGGTAGATATCACGGTAGTTTTGATTGTTCGGCGTCATGTCTATTATGGCCCGGATCGACCGGTAGGTCCCGGAGTCGTCGTAGGCGGTGTAGAAGAGCTGTTTTGCCAGCTCCTTGAAATGGGGGAGGAATACCCCCCTGAACGCCTGCAGGTCGATCCCCGCAAGGGTCCATCTGTTGAAGGCGTCCAGGTCGTACTCCTCACCGTAGATCTCCACAACCTCCACAATGGACTCCGCCAGGGTCGTTGAGCTGTTCACTATGGCCGGGATCACCAAATCGTATCTCGCCCCGTTCGCCGGTATCTCATCGAACGATCCGATCATGTACCTCGCGTGGTCCATCACCTCGTATGCGGCCTCCACCATGCCCATCCAGCACACGTCAAATGATATCACGTCCACCGGCCGGGAAATGGTACTGTCCACGGCTGACCTGAACGAGGAGCCGAAATCCTCCAGGGCCATCTTGCTCTTGCTCGTATCCTCCCCGGTGAAACCGTCTATCGGGCCCCTCGCATGCCCCTCCATGATCACCATATATCTGTCCGCGGGGTATTCAGTGAAGCCCCACGTGAGAAAATCCTCCAGGGTGGAGGGGTCGTTCATGTCCAGCTCGCCGAGGGTGTCGTCCAGCAGGTCCGAGGCGATCACAATTGGGTCATCGTCCTGAAGGACCCTGTAGCGCCGGGTCCCGTTCCAGTCCCCGTTGCTGTTATCTCCCCCGGGTTTCCGGTCGAGCTGGACGATGATGTCCAGGTCCGGTGACGACCCCACCTTCTCCATCTCGTTGAGATCACGGATGAGCTCATCCTCCAAGGATGAGTCGCCGTTCATGTAGACCAGGATCGTCCAGCTCTCTCCAGACCTCGGCGCATACCCGCTTCCCTCCGTAAAGAATGACACGGGTGCCGCCGAGATCAGCACGGCCAGAAGTACGATAGCGGGGATGCTCTTTTCGTTCACGAAGTGGAAAAGGCCTGCTATGAGATTTAAGGATATCCGTACAGGGTGGTACTTTGGCCTACTCCTCGCGTAGGTCCTGGGGGCCCTTCTTCCTCGAGAGGAGGAATACCACAACGGCAGCGGCTCCCACGATGGCCAGGGCGATAAGGACGATAAGAAGCAGCCGATCCTCGCTCTGCCCTTCCTCCGGGTGGGATCCCTTGTCCTGAGGGTCCGTATCAGCCCGGAACTCCTCCAGGTTCGTGTAGCCGTCGTCATCCGGGTCCTGGTCGAAATCGGCGGGGTCCAGGGGGTCGAGGCCGTACTCCAGCTCCCAGCTGTCCGGCATGCCGTCGTTGTCGTCGTCCGGGTCGGCCGCATTCCCCTTCCCGTCTCCGTCGGTATCCTCCCATTCGTTCCCGTCCAGAGGGAAGAGGTCCGCATTGTCCCCGATGCCGTCCCCGTCGGTATCATCCCACTCATAGAGGTCATCCGGGAACCTGTCACGGGAATCCGGCACGCCGTCCCCGTCGGTGTCCGGTTCACTCCTCGTCCTGAACTCCAGCGAGAACGACTGGGGAAGCACCGTTCTGCCGTAATGGTCCAGAAGTCCGTTCCCTATCTCAAGCAGATAGCCCGTCCCATATTCCAGGGCATCGGGGTCGATCGTTATGTGGACGCTCCTCCTTCCCGAGTCGGACCAGTCCAGCTCCTCCTCGTACGAGATATTGGATAATACCCCACCCCCGGGTCCACCCCTCATGGAGAGCTCATACTCGAAGGTCTCCATCTCCAGGCCGATCCCGAACCAGAGGTGGATATCCGCGTCGAGAAGAACCCCCTCCTCCTCGTTGGAGGGGTCTGTGTCCAGGCCCGAGAAGGCTTGTTTCCGCGTGGTCACCGTCCAGCCAAGGGACCTCCAGGAGAGTATAATGCCATCCATGTCCTCCACACCCTCATCGAGCGCTATCCTGTACTCCATATCGTACAGGAGGTCCTCCATCGGGGTCAGTGTCACCATCGTATCGTTCTGATGGTACTCCAGCGTGGAGAAAAGCGCCTCCGTACCATTGGAGACGCGGAAGGCGAGGGAGGACCTGTTGATGGACCTGGGAAATGTGAGGGTAAAGCTCTGATGGACGGGGACGATGCCCGAATGGGGGTCCAGATAGATGGACATGACCCTCTCCTCAAGGGTGATGTTGACCATCTTGTATCCCTCCGAGGTCAGATCGATGGAGGTGGAGTGGTCCTCATATACGTGGCTCTCAACGGAAAGCGTGTAACCCTCGATCCTGGGGAGGTCCTCGAACAGGTAATGGCCGGTGGAATTCGTTGTGAACCAATACTGGGTCCCAAGGTTATCAAGGCTCACGATCACATCCTCCAGGAGTAGACCTTCCTCATCTGTTACATAGCCCTCCAGAAGCGCCCCTCCGGGGACCAGGGTCATGATCGGGTTGATGACATGGTCCTGAGAGCCGATCAGGTCGATGTCGTTGAAGTATACGTTCTCGTACCCCTCAAGGGAGTATCTGAGCTCGAACTCCATTCCGAAATAGGTCATCAGACGGTACGCTCCGGATCCGTTGGTCGTGGTGGATACCCCCGGGGTCAGCTCCACCAGCACCCCTTCCAGGGGGATGTGCTCCTGATCACGCACCACGCCCGTCAGGTTGGTCCTTTCCATCCTGGGTCCACCCTCGATGATCGGGCCTATCCTGTATTCGTCAGCACCGGTCCTGCAGACGAAGTACACGGTCATGGGGGACCGGAGTATCTGATCTCCCCTGGCCGTCCCACGGAACTCCACGTTCGCGGAGATGTAGCTTGTTGTCGGGGTATCCCTGGTCAGGTTGAACCTGAGCTCGTCGATCTGGATGAATATCTCATCAGGGGGATCGTTATCAACGGAGCCGTAGTTGACCTTGAAGATGAAATCCGTGGTAATGTAACCCTCGACTGGCATGACCGAGGGGTTCCTCAGGGTGATGTTCACCCAGGGCCCCGTGATCACTGTGGTGTTGAGCTCACGTGTGCCCACCTCCACCCAGAACCTGAAGCTGTGGTCCCCGAGGTCAAGGTAGGTCTCGAAGTAGTAGTCCTTTCCGTCGTCCGGAAAGATATCAGAGGGGTCGCTCTCGATCATCGAGTGGTTCACGAGGTCGATCTCTATGAGCAACAGGTCCGGCATGGTGTGGAACCCGTATGTCGCCTCGTACCGGAACAGGTCATCCGTATGCCCCCTGGGCGGGTCCACCGACCAGGTGAACTCAATGGGGCCCGGCCATTGGGTTGATTTCACATAGATCGTGAAGGTGACCTTGTTGTTGGTGGAGTTGCCATCCATGTATACTATCTCCACCTCAAGGAGATAGCTCCCCCTGGTCGCGGTGGTCCAGTTGGAGAATACAACGGTCACGTTCTCGCCCGGCCCCAGTTCGTTAACGCCCGTGAAGTTCAATTTCCTGTTGAACGGGTTGAAAATGACGTCGCCCGTGTGGGGGACCAGGACCTTGAGGGAGACGTATCCCGTGCCGTTGGCCGCGAGGTCGCCGAGGTTCTCGATGGTGACATTAGCACGCATCCCATCCGCGGCCATTATCGTTTCACCGGGGTTGGGAAAATTGACGATGGGACGGAGGTCCACCTCTCCCTCCCGGGTGATCTCCCCTTCCTCACCCTGGGCCATCGACGTAAAAGGCCCCAAAACAAGCAGGGCGATGACCGTGAGCATACCCGCCATCTTTCGCATAAGTTCGCATCTAAATGCGAATAGATTAACCTTTCCCTCCCTTGAGAAGGGGAGAGGCCTCAGTTCGCTTTTTCAACGTATATCTTCAACAGCTCGATTATGGTCCGCTGTGCGGCCTCGAGGGAGGGGACCGGAACGTACTCCATCTTCGAATGGAAGTTCATCCCCCCGGCGAATAGATTTGGGGTCAACAACCCCTTGTAGGAGAGCATGGCCCCATCGGTTCCCCCCCGGATGATCGTCTGGATGGGCTCCACCCCAGCCCTCCTCACCGCCTCCACCGCATATTCCACGACCCTGGGGTCCTCGTTCAACTTGTACTTCATGTTCCTGTACGACTCCTTGATCTCCAGATCTATCACGGCCCGGGGATGCCTGGACCTCTGAACCTCCGCGATGGATCCCAGTATCCTCTTCTTCTCCTCCATCTTGCCCATGTCGTGGTCCCTGATGAGCACCTTGAGGGTGGCCTCCTCCACTCCCCCCTCGATGTGGTGGGGGTGCAGGTAGCCCACACGGTCCTCCGTCATCTCGGGGGAGATGGTCACGGGGATCATCGTGGCTATCTCTGCGCATATCCTCACGCCGTTCACCATCTTGTCCCTGGCGTATCCCGGATGAACGTTGATGCCCTTCACCGTGAACTTCGCGGACATTGCGTTGAAGGTCTCATCCTCCACCTCCCCGACCTCGCCGCCGTCCACGGTATATGCGAGGTCCGCTCCGAACCTGGGAACGTCGAAGAACTTCGTCCCGTTCCCCACCTCCTCATCGGGGGTGAAGCCTATCCTGACCCTCCCGTGGGGAATGGTCGGGTCGTTTAACATCTGGGCTACGGCTGACATTATCTCCGCGATCCCGGCCTTGTCGTCAGCCCCCAGCAGCGTCGTCCCGTCGGACGTGATTATCGTGTTTCCGATATTCTCGAGCAGATGGGGGTTCTCCCCGGCCTTTATGACCACGGAGGGATCGCCTGGAAGGGTGATATCCCCACCGTCGTAATCCTCGTGCAGTATCGGTTTGACGTCCTTACCCGAGACGTCCGGGGAGGTGTCCACGTGGGCTATCAGGCCGATCGTGGGGACCTTCTCCGGTGCTGAATGGTCCGGTGGGATGTTCGCAGGCAGGGTCGCCATGACGTACCCGTATTCGTCCATCACCACGTCCTCTATGCCCATCCCCTTGAGCTCCTCCACAAGAAGGGAGAGAAGCTCCTTCTGTTTCTCCGTGGAGGGGTATCGGTCCTCCACCTCGTCCTTTGATTGGGTGTCCATTTTCACATATCTTAGAAATCTATCCAGTACGTCCGACATCATCATCACCTTTGGGGGGACACGGCGCGCGCCTCTTTTTATCTTTTTGGCAGATATATTCACCAACCCCCTCGAACATCTTTATATCGCCTCCCGCCCATAAAATCCCCGGAGGCGCCCCCTTGGACGAAGATATGAACACCCTGGCACGATACCCATTCCTCGGACCTGCCAGGGAGTGGGTCAAGGGGTCGGGCCTCACCATCTCCCAGATGCTCTCCGGGGACCATAACAACGTTCAGCTCCTCGCCAGGAGCAGGGTGGAGAGGGCGATAGATGGCTCGGGAGGCGATCGGGAGGCGATGAGCTCCCTGGAGGAGAGCAGGGAGCACCTTCTCTCGTATCCCCTCTCCAGATATATCGTGGCCACGCTCGGGGACGGCAACCTCATCAAATGGTTCTCCCACGCGGAGGCCGAGGCCGCCCATGCGTCCCTTATCCACGAGGATGAGGCCCTCATCAGGGATGTGGGCAAGGAGCTTGGCCTGCCCGAAAGGGACCCACCGGCATCCCGGGGCAGTGATGCCCCTGCCATCCCCAGGGTCACCAAAGGGATCAGGCCAGGCGGCTCAGGTCCGGAGAGGGTCGACCACTGGGTGTCGTTCACCGATTACCTACCGCTCAAACGCCACATCTCCGGTGCGGAATGGGACCTGATAAACCAGCCCATAACGGATGGGCTGATCCGATTGAACAGAAGCCGCTACCTGAGGCTCATGCAGGAGGCCGTCAAGATCCGGGTCGAGGATGGCCTCGCAGGAAGGGAGGGCAGCATAAGGGGAAACCCGATACAGGGAACCCTCACCGCCATCAAGATCAAGCTGGATGCCAGGAAGAAGAGATATGAGGCAAAGGACCTGGGCAAGATCACCGTTACCAGGCTGCCCCCGTGCATCAGGCAGATACTGGGGATGTCGCAGGCGGGTGAGAACCTCCCACATCACGCCAGGTTCTCGCTGGTGACGTTCCTCCATTCGATAGGGATGTCCAGGGAGAACATCTTCAAGTCGTTCGCAAGGACCCCGGACTTCAAGGAGGATATCGTTCAGTATCAGGTCGACCACATAACAGGTGCCTCCTCCGCCACCGAGTACTCGGTCCCCTCCTGCGAGACCATGAAGAGCGGGGGCATATGCTTCAACCCCGATACGCTCTGTGAAAAGGAGTGGATGACACATCCCATGACCTACTACAAGATCAAGGGTAAAAAGGTGAGGTCCAGGCCTAAAGATGGTGTTTCATGACCAGCGCCCGCCCACCGTCGTTGTAGAACCCATCCAGCATCCCGACCACCTGAAAGCCGGAACTGGTGTAGAACTGTGCCACTGAATTTGTTCCCTCCCGGACCTCCAGTACGATGGACCTCATCCCCCTCAGCCTGGCGTACTGCTTGCAGGCCTCCAGCAGGGATGTTCCGATCCCCATCCGGGAGAACTCCCCCCGGACGGCCAGCATCAGGATCCTCAGCGTTGCGTTGTCCATGGGCACTCCAAGTATGAAGCCGCGGAGGCG
>JAUVCY010000185.1 GCA_030595585.1 Thermoplasmatota archaeon | reverse complement strand
AGATTGAAAAGTTCGAAAACTCACACTACCAAATTAAAGCACATTGTAATTAATGGTAAGGATTCAGATTTTCCCGAGGACAATCTTGATGAGCCCAACCAATAATAAGATATTCCGGATACCCCCCGTAAAAGGAAACATTAATCGGTATGTTATCAATATATTCAAGGGTATTTATGAGATCCAAGGGTTCGTTTCCTTTTTTCGGACCAAGTCGGAAACCAAATTGGTTTTTGAATGTAGATTTGAAGCTGACTATTTCGCATACGGGGTCGCATTCAGATCGATCTTGTTCTTCTTACCCTGCCTCTTCCATCCCATGTTCCCCATAGAGGTGTAAAGCTTGTGAGGGATCAGCTTCTTCTCCATCAAGTGCTTCGCCTCGTCGGATATATCCTCACCTCTTGAGAGGTTCCCCGCCGCAATATCAAGGGACTTCCTGACGTTCCTCACCATGAACCCCCTGCTCTCCAGGGTATTCCCGCTGATGGCCCCACCGCCTCCAAGCATCAGTCCCCCCATCCATCTCATCCCCATTCTCCTTCCAAACATCTCGCAGATGGACGTTGCCGTCTCTATTTGAGACGCCTCGGGGAACCCGCAGTTGATGATCGACGAGAGCCCTTTCCCTTTCATCTTATCGAGGTCCACACGGGAATGGACCTCCTCAAGGGCCCTGGTCATGGGCCATGGCAGTGAATCGACATAGAGCGGAAAGATGAGTATGATCTGATCGTGATCCAGGATGAGCTTTAGCAGATCGTCGGGACCATTCTCGCTTTTCAGGAACCCTCCCACATTTTCAATGAGCACCTCCATGCCCTGTCCCTTCAGCTTAGTTTTGAGGTACTCGCCAATCGAGAGAGACGTGGACCTGCCCGGTTTGGGGCTTCCTATGAGGATCAGTCCCTTTCCGCTCATCTGCCCACCTCCATAAGGCCCTTGTGGATCTTCTTATCGAACTGTGGATCCCCTTGCCTGATCACCAGGGTCGACCATCTCCTGGTGTGCATGTTGATGGTGTTCCGCTCCACAAGTTCTGTAAATACCCTCTCCTCCTCTGGGTTCTTCCCATCGGTCACTCCTATGGCAAATATGTCCGGGTAGTTCTCGTATCTCTTCCTGTGGTGGGTCTCCCCGTTGATGGAGATGAAGAAGGGAGATATCGCCGGAATAAAGCGATCAAGGGACTTCTTGATATGAGATGAATAGCCCCCGAAGGTGATCGGCGTGAGGAAAATAACAATGTCCGCATTAACGAACTTTCGTGTAAACTCCCGATTTGCATCATCTATCACACATTTACCAGGGGTCTTGACCCAGCAGCCGAAACATCCCATGCAGTTCCCGATATCGAGATCGCGAAGGAGGACCGATTCTGCCTCGCAACCTTTTCCCTTTAGGGCTGTCTCGATCTCCTTCTGATAGAGTTCCAGCTCATGTTCATCATGCCCGCCGTTCAGGATGTAGGCCTTCATCGCTATCCCTGATGGCGATCAACTAAATTAATGAGTTCACTTGCTGCGATCAGTTTGATACAGCCTAACTTTGACATATGAGTAATAATTATGTGTCAAAGTGAGGCCTCTCCCAACATTGATCGGCTAATATCCTGATGAATCAGTAGATTCATCCAATCTTCACCGAAGTATCGGTTCAGATCCTATTCGATCTGTCAATGTTGGGACACAGGTTCAATATAAGAGATCACCAGAAGCATCCGTGGTCCTCTTCCCAGCAGTGCTCCTCCTCCTCGAATTCCTCGCACTCCTCCCCGTGCTCCTCGCAGATATCCTCACCCTCCAGATGATCGCACTCTTCGGAATCTGAGTGGATACTTCCACGAAGGTTAGACGAATCTTCTGATTCGTCGTAATGCTCTTCGCACTCCTCGTGCCCCTCGTCGTAATCTTCATTCATGCATTCACCCCTTCCCCAATCCAGGGAGATGTCATTTATCCTGTCGGGGATGTCTGCCATTGCGAATAGTCCCGTACCAAATACGGCTGCGATCACGACTCCGATCAATGCGGCTTTAAGGATCATAACAGTACATTCGGCAGGGACAGTTATTAAGCTAATGCCTAGATTTTCGCATCTTTCCAGTAACGTTTTGACAGTCTATTATTTACTGCTCTCTTCCCTGAGCTCCTTTCTCTTGATCTTTCCCGATATGGTCTTGGGAAGCTCCTTGACGTACTCGATCATCCTGGGGTACTTGTATGGGGCAGTCACCTTCTTCACGTAATCCTGAATGTCCTTTGTCAGCTCGGGAGAGGGCTCGTAATCCTTCGTCAATATAATATAGGCCTTGACCAGGATGCCCCTGATCCCATCAGGATCCGGTGCCCCCACAACCGCGCACTCGGCAACAGAGGGGTGCTCCATCAGGGCCGACTCGACCTCAAAAGGCCCGATCCTGTAGCCAGATGACTTGATCACGTCGTCGTCTCTTCCAACGAACCAGAAGTATCCGTCCTCGTCCCTGTACGCTCGATCCCCGGTGAAGTAGAAGTCGTGGTGGAAGGCCTTCTTCATGGCCTCCTCGTCCTTCCAGTACTCCTTCAACAATCCGGGGGGCCTGTTGTCGCCAAGATACATGGCGATATTGCCCTCCTCCCCGGCGGGCATCTCGTTCCCCTCGTCGTCAACGATACGAACGTCGTGCCCCGGAGTAGGTTTGCCCACCGAGCCGAACTTGATGGGCATGAAGGAGTAGTTCGATAACACGCAGACGGTCTCGGTCTGCCCGAAGAAATCGTAGATGTCCAGGCCGAATATCTCCTTCCACACCTTGATGACCTCGGGGTTCAGAGGTTCACCTGCGGACATGCAGTGCCTTAGTTTCAGGTTGTACTTCGTCAGGTCCTGCTGGATAAGCATCCGATACACGGTGGGTGGAGCACAGAAAGTGGTCACGCCGTGTTTGGCCATGGCGGTCAAAAGCCCATCAGGATCGAACCTGCCGGGCATGTCCCACTGGATCACCGCAGCACCCACGATCATCTGACCGAACAGCTTTCCCCATGCGGCCTTGGCCCACCCTGTCTCCGAGATCGTCCAGTGGAGATCGCAGGAGGTAAGGGCAAGCGCGAACTTCGCAGTGACCTCGTGTCCTATGGGATAAGAATGTGTGTGCAGGACCATCTTGGGTGGTCCCGTGGTCCCTGATGTGAAATAGAGGAGCATTGGGTCTATCGACCTGGTCCTCTCCACCCTGGACATGTCCAGATCATCCTCAACTTTTGACATCTCATCAGTATAATCGAGCCAATCCATCACAGGGTTGTCCACGACCATCTTGTGCTTCAGAGTCGGACAATCCTCAGCGATCCTCTCCACACGGCCGACGTGGTCGACATCAGTGATGACCATGCTGGCCTCGGCCCTGTTCACCCTGTACTTGATATCCTTGGAGGTCAACAGTACGGTGCCGGGCATGGGAATGGCCCCGATCTTGAACATGCCCAGAAGGACCACATACCATTGCGGTATGGATTCGAGGATCACCAGGACCCTGTCCCCTTTCTTGATCCCCATGTCCAGCAGGACATTTGCAAACCTGTCGGAGAGCCGTTTCAGATCGAAGAAAGTGTGGTAGCTCGACTTCTCCGTATCCGGATGTATTGACACAAGCGCCAGCTTGGTCCTGTCCTGGGCCCATTTATCAACAACGTCAAAGGCGAAGTTGTAGTACTCGGGGATCTCCCATTTGAAATCCCGGTACAGCGTATCGTAATCCATCACTTTTTCCACATTGCACTCTGTTGGTAACATCTCGTTCTCTCCGTTGATACGCTCATCTCTTCCTGGGCTCGACCTTGATATCCGTTTTGATATCGGCAACCCGCCTCGCCAGCTCGATATCCCTCTCTATGCCCGCCTTGGCGTTGATCATCATCTTTGCACCGTCCGGGGAGCCCCCGCCGTGCATGCATCCGGGGACGCCCGCCCCGATGGTCAGCCACTCTACGAACCTGGCGATCCTCGCCCTGGTCTCACCGTCGGTGTTGGCGCTGAGGTACTTCTTCAACAGGTCCCCGTATTTGGGATCCTGGAGGTCCATGTAGGATGGGAGACACCCGGTCTCCGCAATGCCGCCTGCAATGTCCTGTGCGATCCTCTTCGTATCGTAGGGCAGGGTAGCGACGTGAACCTTGTTGACGTTGGATAACAGCATATCCGGTATCCAGACACCGGATGGATGGAGTTTACCCAGCGCGCTCGCAGCCACGCCCATCCCGAAGGTGGTCTCGTTGTTTATGGCCATCTGCGTGATCTTATCCTTGAACACCTTCTCGCTCAGCCCGTTCGCACGGGCCATCAGCGCGGAGGCGCCTATCATCAGGTCTCCTTGACCTGCCACACAGCCGCCGATCGCTGACCTGTAGGGTGCTATGAGGTTCAATACGGCCTTCATAGAGTACGCGTACTCCCCGCACATGAACACCCTCTCGTTGGGTATGAACACGTCCTCGAAGAGCAGGTACGCCTGTGTGATCCCGCCCTTATCCACCGGGTTGTCAAAGCCCTCCTCCTCATCCCTTGAATCGCTTGGATGTCTGGCCTCCACGATGGTGAGGTTCTCCACATCCTTGGGTATGACGAAGGATATCGCATAATCAGCATCCGCCTCACGGTATCCGGTCCCGGGAAGGATGAACACCTCGTTCGC
>JAUVCY010000329.1 GCA_030595585.1 Thermoplasmatota archaeon | reverse complement strand
GAGGGAAATCAGATCCAATGGTTCCTGTTCCCATAACTGTGGTACACAAAGTGGCTCCTCACAATCTATTTATATTGAACCTCGCCAATGAACTGACAGGGGACACCCATTGAGAAACGCAATCATCGCTCTAATTATCAGCACTCTATTCCTGCTGACACCGATCTCCAATACGGGATCGGGTGAGACGGAGGAATACCCACCCTTAATGGAAACCCACTCGATCCCCCCAACGAGGGCAGGAACAAACGATTCGTTCTCCATAGTCCTACTGCCCGACACACAGGAATATTCCAGCGGTTACCCCCATATCTTCACCAATCAGACCGAATGGATAAGGGACCACCGCTACGAATACAACATCCAATACGTTCTCCATGAAGGGGACATCACCGACAACAACATTGTAGAGCAGTGGAACAACTCCAACAACAGCATGAGGGTGCTGGATGGACATGTCCCCTACACCCTGACCACCGGCAATCACGACCTGGGGCCCAACGGCAACGCAGCCAACAGGGATACCTATCTCAACGACTTCTTCCCCTCACCACAGTACGAGAACTGGTCCACGTTCGGGGGAGCCTACAACAAAGGCGAACTTGAGAACACCTACCACCTCTTCTCCGAGGCAGGCCTGGACTGGATGATCGTTTCTCTGGAGTTCGCCCCAAGGGACGCGGTCCTCGACTGGGCGAACCGGATCATCTCGGACCATCCTGGAAGAATGGTCATGGTGGTCACGCACAACTACCTTGCAGGCAATGCAAGAAACCCATGGTTGGGGGGCAGTTACGGCGTGGAGAACGACCCGGCGGGAGCGAACACCGGGGAGGAGATCTGGCAGAAGTGCATAAAGAGGCATAAGAACATAATATGCGTGTTCTCCGGACATATCCTTGTGGAATCGGGATACCTCGCAAGCACCGGAAACCACGGGAACACGGTTCACCAGATGTTGGCCAACTTCCAGATGAACGAAAGAGGTGGAGACGGGTACCTGAGGATCCTGGAGTTCAACACCTCGGCAGGATCGATAGAGGTCCGCACCTACTCACCATATCAGGATCAATATAAGAACGAATCGAACCACAACTTCAACCTCACCTTCAACAGGTGGGACTACGTCAACTATGTGCCCTACATCCTCAACAACGTCACGGACATGAACATGCAGGAGGATCAGCTGAAGGGGTTCCTTGACCTGGACGGCACCTCCCTTCCATCAAGCGGAATATTCTCGGACCCCGATCTCGGCGATTCGATGAAGTTCCAGCTCTGGAACGGCCGGGAGTGGATCCTGCTCAACGAGGGGAACAGATATCTGATGAGATCCAAGATCTTCACGATGCTGGGCAACGGCTCCCTGATGATAGAGCCGGAGGAGAACCACTTTTGCGAAGAGGACCTCAAGTTCAGGGCAGTTGACAGAATGGGTGCAAAAGCTGAACATCGGGTTAAATTGCAGATCAGGCCCATCAACGATCCTCCGGAGCTCGATCCGATCCAAGACTGGACCTTCCACACCCGGCCGAAGGGTATCAAGGGGACCATCATCACCGTACTGGAGGAAACACTCCTTGACATGACGATAACGGCGGAGGACCTCATTGAACCCTGGGACAGGGAGAACTTCACATTCTCCTCCAACGCAAGTGATCACTGCCCGTTCTTCGAGGTAGACCCCGGCGGCAGGGTCTCCTTCACCCCAAACAACGACGATGTGGGCACCTATTACCTCACCATCACCGTGGACGACGGGAACGACTACGACCAGTATGATGATATGAACATCAAGCTGGTCATCGAGAACGTGAACGACCCACCCGAGATCACAACAACGAGCGTCCTGGAATGCTGGGAGGACCAGCTCTATATCGTGGAATACCAGGCTCATGACGCAGACCCTGGGGACCCGGACCTCACCTGGACGCTGGATACCGACGCCGGGTTCCTCACCATGGGCCGGAACACGGGACTCCTTCAGGGCACTCCTGACAACGACGATGTGGGCATATACGACCTGATAATAACGGTGGAGGACGGACCCGGAGCCACTGATATGACCCATTTCCAGTTAACGGTCCACAATGTCAACGACCCCCCGGTGCCTTATGTGGAACATGAGGCGTACTATATCGATGAGGATACGGGCCTTATACTCTCCCTTTTCGACAGATTCCACGATGATGACGACATGATACTCTCCTACAGTATCGACCAGGGGATCAATATCTCAACGCAGATCATCGAGGATCGGGCATATTTCTCTCCCGAGCGCGATTGGAGCGGAGAGGAGACCTTCAATATCACCGCGACGGATGGAATTGACTCCGCATTCATGATATTCAATTTAATTTATTTACCTGTGGATGACAGCCCGACAGGGGCGACCATACATCTACTTCAGGAAGAATATTTCGAGGGTGAGCCCCAGCTGGTATCCGGAACCGGTTATGATCCCGACATACCCTACGGGGATTCGATCGAACTTATCTGGTCCAGTGATACAAAAGAGTACATCGGTTCGGGAGAGGTGGTAAACCTCTCCCTGCCCGCAGGAGACCACTTCATCACTTTACGGTTAACGGATCAAAAAGG
>JAUVCY010000104.1 GCA_030595585.1 Thermoplasmatota archaeon | reverse complement strand
AGGTTTCTTTATCCGCGGTCCACTTCCTTATCCTCGCTGTTATTATCGGTTCTTCGTTCAAGAACTCAAAGGCGAAGGCGAGGTCGTCGTTCCCCGTGAAGGTGTCGTCCCAGATGGAGCCGTCCACGGTAAGCTCTGTGAGATTCATGGCATCCAGCAGGGTTCCATCCTCGTCCATATGGATGTCATCAAGGTCCACCAGGAACCTTGGTGGGAGATTGATAGGTTCCGTATGGAACTGTTTCGCCCCATCCGTGAAGGATACGAGCCCACCGGTGTCCTTGACCGCCACTTTTACCCAGTAGGTTGTGTCGGGCATCATGTCCCTGTTGAACAGGTCCTGGTTCATTCCCTGGACGGTCGAGGTGTTGTAGAGGTTGCCGGTAGGCCAGGGATCTTCGCTGGGGCTGAAGGTGGAGTTCTGGTCGGAGATGTATACCCTGTACTCCTGGAAATCCGGCTCGGTGTTGATCAACCAGGTGATCCTCGCCCAGAAATCGCCCACAGAAGGCGTCCCCTGGAACTCTACCGGTATGGGGTACTGGTTCAGGATGGAGCGGGAGTGCATGATGTCCTTATCTGTTCCTGATGGGTCGATGTAGAACCATGCGGAATGTACGCCTCCTCCGGAGTCCACGGCGACCTCCTGGCTCCACTTGTTCAGATCGGGTTCGTAATCAGTGACCTTGTACGGCCCCTGCCAGGAGGTACCGTCCGTGGATGTTGAGACCCACACGTTGGCGTGCCTCTTCGGCTGGGTAATGGAGAGGTCCACCCATGATACCGCTATCGTTCCATCCTCTCCCAGTGCTATGGTTGGGGGTGAGTGCCATGCGTTGATGGACGTGTTGACCTTGATCCTGTCCCCGAAGCTCACACCGTTGTTGATCGAACCCATGTACATGGCACATGCCCTGTCATCAAGATTACCTCTATCGGAGCCGCTAGGATCCTCGCCACCATTCAGGTTATCGTTGCCGTCTGTGGAGAAATCCCACCAGATGATGTGTACCCCGTCATCGTCTGCGACGATCTCCGCGAAATAGCTGTCAATATCGTCTTTCTCGGATATCATCACTGGAGTATCGAAGGAGAGCGTTCCCGTCATTGATGAGGTGGATGCCTTTGTGAACCAGCACAGCTGCCTCCAGTTCGGGTTGGCGTTCCAGACGACATATACGTTGTCGCTATCTGCAGCCACTGATGGCCACTTCTGGACCATCGAACTCGAGGGATCATTTTGTTCGTAGACCTTCTGTGGGGTAGACCATACTGAACCGCCGTTGGTGGAGTAGCTGACATATATTCTCTCACTGAGGTCGGTATTTTTATTCTCCTTCCAGACCACGAATATATTTCCGTTGGGGTCATAACACACCTCCGGGAACTTGAGGGAATTCTCTGGATAATCGCTGAGGGTGGCGGGAGTTACCTGATAATGGTTGAAGAGACCTCCGCCGTCCGTTGAGATCGAACACATGATCAGGCTGTCTGCTGTGCTTCCCTCTATCTCCCTCATCGTATTATCCGTATAAACAACTGCAATGTTATTTCCATGAGTGGCTATGGCGGGGTCCCTCTGTTTATTGTTGAACTGCCAGGGTGGATTTAGATTCACGAAATCAATAAATGGACCGAAGCTTTCCCCACCGTTGGAGGATTTCTTGAACTTTATGGACGGGGCGTTATTGGTAACCTCATCCTCGTAAGCGACGTATATCTTTGAGGAAGCGCCTTCTCCCGTGGCGGCGATATCAAAACTGTTCTGCCTGAAGCCGTCCGAGACCACGGGAATATTTGACCTGAACGTAAGCTGTGATGATCCCACCATTACAACAGAAAAGGCAGGAACCATCAACAGCATCAATATTATCATCAGATTCGATCCACGATCTATTCCAGACATGATATCACCAGATTGGGGTCTGGAAATGGATGAACCTCATGTGGATATAAAGGTGGATCAAAGATATCTCCGGAATTATATCAGTTAATATCCAATTATATCAATTCCAATCGAACTTTTAATTACCCCCACGCTCATATCTATCCGATCGGAATATGAGAGGAAAGAGAGAACACCTTAAGAGGATGACCGCGGAGACCAGGATCCTTCTGTTATTATTCGATCACATGGATGAATTCGACCAGTATACTGTTGATGAGGTGCTATCACAGGGAGGCATGGTCAAAGAGCTGAACATGAGGCAGAACAACGTATCCAGGGCGTTGAACCTGCTGCTGACCCAGGACCTGATAGAGTACAGAACCTCCCATATCAAGGATGTTCCCCGGAGGAGGCGCGTCTATTTCCTCTCCGGCAAAGGCAGGGATGTGGTCGAGGGATTGATCGAGGAGCTGATGAAGAAATTTGTTCTGGTCAGGACAAAAGATCGCTCCTTGAAAGAATGGTCGATCGGCAAGGTCCTTGAGCGGGCTGAAAGGAGAAGTGGAAAAAGGACCTCGCTCTATCAGCTGATATCCTATCACCTCGCTGGCAATGAGGTCGATATGGGCGCGTTGGAGGCCGGGGTCAAGCCCATCATGAATACCTCACCATTTCCGAGGGTCGTTGATTTCGTGGGGCGGAAGGCGGAACTTGAAATGCTCTCCAACGCAATAAAGGACGATGATATCCACGTAGTGTCCATGGTCTCCATGGCGGGCCAGGGTAAGACAACCCTCCTATCCCATTTCCTGAGAGCACATGGGGAGACCGCGCCCGTATGGATCAATATCGATAGCTGGATGGGGGTTGAAAGCTTCCTGAGGGAACTGGGGGAGAACCTGCACAACATGGGGGAGAACCGGCTTTACGGATACATCTCCACAACCGGGGTGATGGACCCTTACACCGCCATGAAAAAAGCTCTTGAGGACATGGACGCGGGGACGCTCCTCATTCTGGACAATATCGAGAGAGGAGTGCCCGATCTATACTCACTGCTCAGGGGCCTCAAGGACTCCATGATCCAGGGGCCAGGTGGCGCCATGATGATCATTTCGGGCAGGGTCAGGCCCCCTATCGTCACCAGCACGGAGGTCATGACGAGAAATGGCGTTATCGAGATCGAGCTTGAAGGGCTTGATAAGGATAGCGTTGGGGAGCTTCTGTCAAAGAGAGGGCTCCCGATCGAGGGCCTGGACCCCATATTCGAGATCACAAAAGGGCACCCGATGGCGATAAACCTCTACCTGATCTCTCCCGAGATCGATCGCGGGGAGTTCAGACATTCGCTGGACCGTTTCATCGTGGAGGAGATCCTCTCCACATTGGATGAGGACGAGAAGGGGGTTCTGCGGCTCGTATCACAATTCCTGATACCCATGGAGCGGGTGGGATTCGAATATATCGAGGGTTTGGACCGGGATGTCCTGGATGGATTCGCCCTCAACTCACTGCTCCTTGAATATCCGGATGGCTCCTTCGATCTTCACAGCCTCATCAAGGAGAGCATAAGGGATTCTATCCCTGAGGAGGAACGGACCAACTATTCGATAAGGGCCATGGAACACCACCTGAGAAGGGGCAAGGATGAGGACCTGTTCCAGTATCTTCGGCTGGCCAGGGATTCCGGCCAGGCCCCCGAGTTCCTGAAAGGAGTGCTGGAGTGGGGGACATCCCTGATCGACAGGGGATATCTCCAGATAGGAGAATGGATCGAGGATCTGGACCCATCCGATCTGAAACAGGAGGAGGCCATAGACCTGAAGCTGCTCGCCTTCGATACGGCGATGGCAAAAAGGGACATCGTTACGGCGAGAGAGGCCCTGGGACGATCGACCAGGATGTGTGCGGACCTGATGGACCGGGGGACCCCTGACTGGAACCTCGTGATGGCAAAGGTGTTGATAAGAGGGGCTGAACTGGCAAGGTATGAGGGCGCTAGATCGGAGATGGTGAGGAGATACAGAAGAAGCCTGGAACTGATAAGGATGGGGGGAAACAAACAGGAGGAGGCGGAAACCCTGATCAGGATCGGGCAGGCCTTCCGGGAGCTCGGAGAGGCCGATGTATCCCTTGAATATCTGCTTCGTTCGGAGGCTTTGGCGAAGAACTCCAGGAGCAGGGGATTATTATCGGAGATATTTCTGAAGATCGGCGAGATAGAGTACGAGAAGGGACACCTGTCACGTTCCATAGGGTACATGTTAAGGTCCGTGAACGAGGGGAGGAGGGAGAAACGTGGAGATATACCAAGGGCCTTGAGGGTCGCAGGATGGATATTTCGGGATGTCAGCGATATGGACCAGGCCGCGGCCTATCTGACCCGATCAATCCATGGATATCTTGAGAAACGGGACCTGCCCTCGGTGGAGCGGACGTCCCTCGACCTCCTGTCCGTTCTCTCCGGTAAAGGTGAAAAACACGCGATCTCTGAGATCACATCTACACGGAGGGATATTGAAAAGATCCCTTATTCCCCCCGGATCAACAGCGAGCGGAAACAGGTCCTGATAGGGATGTATCGTGCAATCCAATCCGTATTGAAAGGGAATACCAAAGTGATCAAGAGAAACGCTGTTGATTACTTCAGTTCCCTTGAAAAGATCTCGTCCAGAGAGGATTACATAGGCACATTCATCACCATCTCGGAATCCACGGCCCACCTCTCATCACATCAGAGGTGGGATCCATTTTACAGGGCGGCCTTTGAAAGCGGAAAGGCATACCAGAATAAACGGGTGGATGCGATCATACTGCTTCACTGGGCAAGGAGCCAGAGGGGAGCACCGAAACACGCTATGAGATTATTGAAACGGTCAAAGGCCCTGTCGATGGAGGCGGGATATCAGGAAGCTCTTGACATGGCGGAGCTGATGATAGGCGAATTATCTCTCAAGGGGACATCATGAAGAAGGCGCAGTAGGCCTTGTACGCGGACCAGACGTCGGACTTGGCGGAGATCTCCATTGGGGAGTGCATGGATATCAGGGCGGGGCCCGCGTCGACCACGTCCATGTTCAGCTCGGCAAGGAACTTGGCTATCGTCCCCCCGCCTCCCTCATCCACCTTTCCCAGCTCTCCCGTCTGCCAGGGCACCTTCGCTTTGTTGAACGTCCCCCGGATTAGCCCCATGAACTCGGCGCTGGCGTCGTTGGCCCCGAACTTGCCACCGGAACCGGTGTATTTCGTTATGCAGATCCCCCATCCGAGCCTGGCGGCGTTGGTCAGCTCGTGCACGTCCTTGAACGAGGGGTTCACGGCCCCGTTCACATCCGATGATATCGCCTTTGTATTGGAGAGGGCCATCCGAAGCAGCCGGTCCGGATATGAGCTGTCCTTCAGCTCAAGGAGGCGTGAGTAGACCTCCTCCAGGAACCTCGATTTGATGGATGTGGCCCCATCGGACCCTATCTCCTCCTTGTCGATGATCAGCGCGATGGAGGTCCTCCGTGGGGACTTGATATCCACGATCGACCTGGAGAGGGTGAATACGCATATCCTATCGTCCTGCCCATAGCCTCCTATCATCGATCTGTCGAAACCTATCTCCCTGGCCGGCCCCGCGGGGACCACCTCCAGCTCGGCGGAGACGAAGTCCTCCTCTATCATCCCGTACTTCTTGTTGAGATATTCAAGGACCCAGTACTTCACCTTCTTCTTGGGCTTCTTATCCTGGAAGGGGAGGGAGGCCACAAGGACGTTCAGCTCCTCGCCGGTGATCCCCTGCGGGAGCTTCCTGTCGGCCTGTTTTTTCTTGTACAGGTGGGGGAGGAGGTCGGCGATGGTGAATACGGGATCCTCGAGGTCCTCTCCGATGTGTATCTCAACGCTCTCCCCATCCGCCCTGATCACCGTTCCGTGGATCGCCAGGGGGATGTTGACCCACTGATACTTCTTGATCCCCCCGTAATAGTGCGTCTTGAACAGGGCCAGCTTCGTCTCGCCATCCTCGTACAGCGGGTTCTGCTTGAGGTCCAGCCTGGGTGAATCGCTGTGCGCGGCAACCAGGTTCGCCCCCTTCTCCAGGGGATCCTTTCCAAGAACCACCGCAGCCACGTTCTTGTTCCTGTTCAATACATAGATCCTGCTCCCTGCCCGGTAGCTTTTGACCTTGTCAATATGCTTGAATCCACCTTTTTCAAGCATCTTCACGATATCTGCGGTCACCATCCTTTCGGTCTTTGCCTTTGAGATGAAATCGATGTACTCCCTTGAGATGCGCTCGATATCAACCTTCTGGGCCTTGGTCGCACTGTCCCATATGGGACCTTTCTCCATAGTCAGGGACTTCTGCTTCTTGCCGGGCATGGATATTCCTCTGATGAACGCTCCTAATCGCGTCCCTGCGATTTAACCTTTGCAAGCAAATATGTTGCTATCCCTCAAATAACTATTTTATCGGCAACGGGCCTTCCCGAATTGATGTACGAGATAGAGGCGAAGGCCGTTCTTTTCCTGGGCACGTCTGAAACTTCCATCAGGGAGGCGGCACGGGAGGCACGGGAGAAGCTGATATCCCTCGGTGCACGGGAGAGAGACCATCGGGTCCAGACCGATCTCTACCTCGAGCATCCAAGCCTCGATTACAGGCTGACCGACGAGGCATTTCGTATCAGGTGCCAGGAGTGGAGGGGGGAGGGAAGAAGGAATATAGAGCTTACCTACAAGGGCCCAAGGATCTCGGAGAGGACAAAGACCCGCATCGAGCATGA
>JAUVCY010000202.1 GCA_030595585.1 Thermoplasmatota archaeon | reverse complement strand
GATCTTGGACGGCTCACCGTCGACCACTATGTATCTTCCAACTTTGAGTTCCCTGATCTGCTGCATGGTCCAGGACATCTTAGTTATCTCCTCGGGGTTATACGATGAAACCCTAAAAGGAGGTCACGTATATATATTTTAAACAAACGGAAAAAATTACACGGTTGTTCACGATTATCGATCCAGCGTATGGCGCGATCTGAATTTCCAGGCCTCTATAAACCTAGAACAAGAATAAACTCAATACCAGATTTATCAGCCAGAGGAAAACGAATGAGGTGGAGAGCACTATCCCCAGTATCGCTTTCATCTTATTGGGTCCAGCGCCCATAACCAATCCAACTATGCCAAGTGCCAGGGCAGCCAATGCTACAAAAAATGCGATTATGGCGAATAGACATTGGAAAATGCCTGTAAAGCATGCAAGTAATCCTATGAAATTGCTCAATATCGCCAATCCAAACCATAATAATGCCACCACTAACGTGACTATCCCCAGGATAAATGAAATCCCTGCAATTTTACTACCCGAATCTTTCTTATCAGAATTCCCCATATCATATCCCCCGACCCCGTGCTGTCACACGGACCCGAGGGTAGAACGGCATGGTCGTATTAATTATTTGACCATAAGGAATTTGATCGGCTCTGCTCAAACGCCCTGAATGAACTCATTCTTGACCTGATCCTCGTTGGATGAATCCAGCTTCCTGCCCCAATCCTCCACAACTCCCGCAAGCCGATGTACACCCTCGACGATCTTATCATCCTCAGCATGGGAGAAGTTGAGCCTCATGCAGTTCTCTCCCTCCCCGTCGGCGAAGAACGATTGTCCTGTCACGTATGCCACGTTCTGTGATATGGCATCCTGGAACATCTCCGTTGCGTTCATCCCCTGGTTCATCGTCGCCCAGAGGAACATCCCCCCCTCCGGCTCGGTCCAGTGGATGTACTCCTTGGGCATGATCTCGTTCATGGTCTTGTTCATGATCCTCATCTTGTTTCCGTAAAGTGAGATGATCTTCTCCAGATGGGTGTCCAGATATCCCCTCTTGAGGTACTCCTTGGCGATGTGCTGGGTGAAAGGAGGCGTGCAGAGGTCTATGGCCTGTTTGGCTATCTCCATCTTGTTGATGATCGGCTTTGGAGCGCAGGTCCAGGCGACGCGGAACCCGGGAACAAGGGTCTTGGAGAATGTGCCCAGATAGATCACCCTATCCTCCCTGTCCATCGATTTCAGGGTGGGAAGGACATCTCCCGTGTACCTGAGCTCACCGTATGGATCGTCCTCCACTATCAGGAAGTCGTGCTCGTGGGAGAGCTCCATCAGCTTCCTCCTCCTCGCCTCGGACATGCACACCCCGGCGGGGTTGTGGAAGGTCGGGACCACGTATACGAACTTGAGCATCACACCGTGCTTCTCCGCACCTGTGAGGTACTCCTCCAGCCGGTCGACCATCAATCCATCGTCGTCGAGGGGGATGGATACGATCGTTGGATTGTATGCGTGAAAGGCGTTCAGTGCACCAAGGTACGTGGGAGCCTCCATGATAAGGGTTGATTTGAAGCCAAGGAACAATCTGCCCAGAAGCTCAAGACCCTCCTGGGACCCGACGGTGATCAGAATATTGTCCGCGTCCCCATCAATGTTCCACTTCCTCTTGAGCCTCTTTGAGATCTCCTCCCGAAGCTCCGGAACGCCCTGGGTCGAACCGTACTGAAGTACCCTGTTCGATTCATTCTTCAAAAGGTCATTCACGATCTCGGTTATGGGCTCCACCGGGAACGCCTTGGGGTTCGGGAGACCACCCGCAAAGGATATTATCTCGGGTTTCTGTGTCAGTTTTAAAAGCTCCCTGATCACCGATGCCTTCATGTTCTTGGCCCTGTCAGAAAAAAGATCCTCGTAAAATGGGGTCTTGATCCCCGCAGTGTTAATATTCTGCCCGTCGCTCATCTCATTCACCATTCTCAGGTATCGTTAATTCATTCATAACGATATCGGTGGGATTATCTAGCTAAAAGTGGATATGTTGCTCGATATTTCGAAAGGGATGGTACAGGCTTTGAGGGAAACGTATCGATGGGACCGTAGACCACGTGAAAGGACCCGCCCGGAAGGGATCAAAAGCGGGCCCCTTGATGGAAAACGAGCCCCACTTGAGGTGATCAAGGAGCCCTTCAGGGGAATGAGCAGATACCACCTCCTGCTCCTTCTGATCATCCTTCTTGCCGGCATCACGCTCAGGTTCTCCATGCTGCCCGGGAGCAGCCTCACCACGGATGAGGCGGAGAAAATGGAGGCCGTCGAATTCTACAGGGAGGGAAAGCTATGGGTCGATCTGGAACATCCCCCCGTGGAGAAATACCTGATCTTCATCTCCACATCGATATTGGGCGATGATGAATGGGCGATCAAACTGCCGAATGCTATCCTTGGCTCACTGGTCCCCATCGCCGTTTTCATGGTGGCCTCAAAGGTGGGAAAAGGACCCTGGCCAGGGCTTATCGCAGCCTCGATCGCCTCGTTATCACCCCTCATGATAGGATACTCGCTGATCGCAAAGGAGGACACACCCGTAAGCCTCCTCTCACTGCTCACCGTTCTGTTTCTCATATCACTGCTGGAGGGACGGGAGAAGGAGATCACCCCCGGTGGGACATCGGATGGGAGATCGCGTCTGGAGAGGATGGACCCGAGGTCGCTGGACCGCCTGGAGGTGGTCACGGCCGTGCTGGCGGGGGTCGCTCTTGCCACCAAGTTCACGTTCGTATTGATCCTGATCACGTGGGTCCTGTATGCGTTCATGACGAACCGGGATCGGCTCAGGAGGCTATGGCCTGCCATGTTCACCTCGATGATGATCGTATTCCTTCTCCTCTCGTGGTACTACCTGAACCCTTACTGGCTGGTACTTGGATTGGGGCACTGGCTCTGGGAGGCGGGAACAGGGCACTCCACGTACTTCCTGGGCAACACCTACGACTACCCGCCCCTCTATTTCTACGCAGTCGCAATACTGGGCAAGGTGCATCCGTTGATATGGATAGGGTCCCTGTCAGCCGTCGCGGTCATGATCCGGTCCGTTCTCATGGGAACGAGAGGAGAGTTAAAAGCCCAAGATGTGGGGACGACAGCGGAAAGCAAATATGCCATCATCACCAGGAAACTGGGAGAGAGGCCTGATATCTGGCTCATGATATTCTGGACGTTGGGCTGTTTTATCATCATGACCCTCATTCCCTTCAAAGGGATCAGATACGTTCAGTGGATCCTTCCCCCCATGATCATCCTCTCATCGGCAGCCGTGTGGAGGCTTCTCTCATGGATGAGGGAGGACATAGCGGGACCCATCGCCCTTCTTGCTGTCTGTCTTTTGATGGGGACGTCCACGTACATCGCCTACCCTCACTATCAGGAGAACGTATACCTCTACGACACTGACAGCGGCCTGAGGGATTACAGCGGGCAGGGCTTCAGGGAGACCTTCGAGTGGATGGACGATAACGACATGGAGGGCAAGGTGGCCCTGAGGTGGACAAAGCTGGGGGGCTACTACCGCGATAACGTCACAGACCCGATACCGTCCATCGAGAGGGCGCAGGAGGAGGATGTCTCCTACATCCTCATCTATCTGGTCGACCTGCAGAGGGGAAAACATCCGGAGATGACCGAGCTGGCACGTTCAGATAACTGTACGCTCATCTACGAGGTGGAACATGGCGATGAGACCATCCTCTGGCTCTATCGGGTCACAGCTTTCCTGAGCTCGACCCCTCCGTAGATGCGGGTCAGGAGCACCATAAGGGATACCGACAGGATGATAGGAACGAATATCATGGCCCCCTCGTTCCAGCCGAACCCGTTCGCCAGGTCCAGGCCGATGACCATCAGGGACATGGCCAGCAGGTTCCGGCCCATCCTCCCCACGTCCATTCCATGGACCAGGTGCATCGCGAAGGGCAGAAGAAGCAGATAGTATCCGGAGTGGACCTTGGGGAACAGGAGGAGGAACAGGATGGTGAACATCCAGCCGGCGTGTATCGAAGGCAGCCTGGCTCGAAAGCGCAGGAAGAGGCTGGCGCCGATCAACACCAGCAGGACCGGCAGGGCCGAGAGTACGAACTCCGGAAGCAGCCCCAGGTCCAGCAGATATCTCCAGATGGATATGCCGTGGAGCACCCCACCACTGTCCCCCGTGAAGTACAGGCCCATGAAATTCATCACTCCTTCGGGCGCCAGCAGGAGGAACGGGAGGATCACCGCCGCCGGTATGAATAGGGCAATGAGGGCCCGCTTGATCTTATCGATCGCCTTGCCCTCACCCATGAGTATACCTGGAAGCAGCAGTATCGTGAATATCT
>JAUVCY010000113.1 GCA_030595585.1 Thermoplasmatota archaeon | reverse complement strand
AACATCTTCTGATCCCATGATCCTGATTGACCATTTGCTTATTTGCCCCATCTCATTTTCAAGAATGGTGATATTATTTGAATCCTCTATACTGATACCATAGGATGTGTCATCAAGATGACAATCGCTAACTGTACAATTCTCTGAACGATTCAACCTCACCATGCCATTGTAACCACCGAGATCCATTGTGGAATTCTGTATTGAAACGTTCTTCGAACCAAATACTCCCACATGGCTCCCGTATGAACGCTGGTGATTCGTATTTTTTACCGAGGAGAAATTTGTCCTGTACAAATCGATCTCTTGTCCCAACAAACCGTCAATGTGAAGCTCATTTGAGTCATAGGTTCTCAGAGCATTATGAAATGGCATCTCTGCAGTCCCATTGATGACTTTAGTGAAATTACACCGCGATAGCCTGATAGCAGGATAAAGCGGACTTCCCCACCTGGAATCGGATGATGAGATCGAATTATTCTCAAGGATCGTATCATTACATTGATCGAATACAATGGGGTAGGTATTATTCTCGAATGTTGACCACCTGACCAGAATGTCATTATTTTCCCTTGAATCAACCCCTCGCTTGTTGTGATAGAAAGTGCAATTTTCTATACTAACACCGCTTGAATTTTCAAGGTAAATACCAGCTCCGTAGTAAGATATTCCGTTGGAATATTTAGACCCTGAAGCGTTGAAAAGGGTACAATTTCTTACAACCACTGAATGTGTGATGTTCGTCATCTTGATACAGTACCAGCCGCTCTCACCATCAATGGTCAGATTTTCTATGATGAAGGGATTCTCTTTTGATCCATTTCCGTTCCATCCATTATCATCAGCTTCTGATTCAAGAACGCTGTCTGATGATATGTAGATCCTCGGATCGGATGTGGAAGCGGCGAGGGCCCCACCCGCACCCTGAGAAAAGGATATGACCTCCACAAGAACCAGAATGATCAGAATAGATATTGACGGGAACCATTTCCTCTTCATATTTTGCCCTCTGGCCGGAGATGAACACACGAGATGAAATAGTTTCTGATGAGTGATTATCTTGCCTTAAAAGGTCGAATTTCTCTTGAGATCAGGATGATGATATATTCCCTTCAACCAAGGTATGGAAAGAAAATCAACTCCAGAATAGATGATAATTCAAGAAAGAAAGAATGCGGGCCTTCTCAGGCCCGCGAGGTGTGTCCTTTGCTGGTATGTTCCATGATCGATACCCGAAGAGGGTTGCCCCCCCTAAAGTGATATCGCCTCGGGTATCTCATCGGAGGTGACGCCGGGCCTATGGATGTGCTCATGGTTCATACTCCATTCAAGCCGGAATATCTCACCCACGATCTCATCCATATCCACTTGATACATCTAAACAACTCCGATGATCGAAAGCTGGGGGTTTTCGATATATGATAACTGTCCCAGCTGATATAAAAGATCGAACTGGGAATCCCTGGGGACTCCCCAAAATTATGATATCCATGTCCGCTATCAGGTTGCATGGGTAACTTCGAGTTCGGGGAGTCGGTCCTGCTCATGGACGGACACAAGGCATATCTGGTCAAGCTTCAGGAGGGGATGATGAAACTGGAGGGGGGAAGGGGGGCGCTGTCATCCTCAAATATCGTAGGTAAGAAAGAGGGGGACCGCATCACGATAGGAAGAAAGGAGTTCATCCTCATCAGGCCGGATATCCTCGACCACATAGAACACATCGACAGAGGGGCGCAGATGATCCTCCCGAAGGACTCCGCCGCCATCGTCCTGGGGCTGGGGCTCACATCTGGAAAGATCGTGGTGGAAGGGGGCGCCGGTTCGGGCGGCCTGACCATAGCCCTGTTGAACTCGGTCCGACCGAATGGAAGGGTCACCACGTATGATATCAGGGACGACCATCTGAGAAAGGCCCGAATGAACGTTGGGACAGCCGGCCTTTCGGATAACTGGGAGGGGTTGCTGGGAGATGTCAGGTCCGACGTGAAACAGGGCGAGGTGGACGCTGTCGTACTGGATATCCCCGACCCAGAAGAGGCGACCAGGTCAGCATGGGACGCACTACGCTCGGGGGGAAGGTTCTGTGCCTACGTGCCCACCTCGAACCAGATGGAGAAATGCTGCCTGAGCCTGAGGAGGGTGGGTTTCTCCGGTGTCGAGTCAATGGAACTGATCAAGAGGGGTTATTCCGTGAAAGAGGGAGCTGTCAGGCCCTCAACAGAGATGTTGGGGCATACCGGCTTTCTGATCTTCGCAAGGAAGTTATGATCTCATTTCATCCTGTCCTCTATGAAGGCCTTTAATTTGGGGTCCTTGATCTTGGGGAGGACAAAGGAGTACATCTTCTTCATCTCCGAGTACCTCGTGGTGTCCATGTACAGCTGTGCCAGGTTCAGCTGTACGTTAAGGTTCCCGGG
This sequence comes from Thermoplasmatota archaeon, assembly GCA_030595585.1. GTDB lineage: Archaea > Thermoplasmatota > Penumbrarchaeia > Penumbrarchaeales > Penumbrarchaeaceae > JAGLEG01. The sequence goes on along the minus strand of JAUVCY010000113.1, from coordinate 4,019 downwards.
CTGCAGGTCGTAGGCCAGGTTGTACTCCACCTCGGCATCCTCGTGCCTGCCCTGTGAATGATACAGGGATCCCAGGCTTGCATGTGGTTCCCCCCTTTCCGGGTCCATGATCATGGCCTTTCGGTATTCGATCTCAGCCGCCTTGGGCCTCTGTGTCGCCTTGAGAAGGTCGCCGTAATTGAGGTGGGCCTCGATGGAGTTGGGGTCGAAGGACAACGACTGCACGTACCTCATCTCTGCACCCCTGAGATCGCCGAGCCTGTGCAGCTTCATGCCCTCCTCGACCAGCTTACCTGCTTTTTTCTTTGAGAACATCCCCACGCTCGAACACCTTCCCACACCTTGTTATCGGGCCGTTTCAATTCCTTCCGCATATTTATAATATATGTACTATATCATCTGGATATTGCTGGATGTTCTTCATCTACGGGTCTTGGATAAGGAAGGCAGGTCTCATGAGGATCGGAATACTGGGATGCGGGTTCATAGGAACCACCATTGGGGGCGCAATGGAGCAGAGGGAGGAGGTGGAGGAGATAGACCTCATAGACGTGGATTTCGAGAGGACTCAAGACCTGGCCCAGAGGCTTTCCAAGGCTCGGATCTTCGGAATGGACGACCTTGAGGGGTTCATAGAGAGGTCCGACCTGGTGGTGGAGGCCGCCTCCCAGGACGTCGTGGGGGATATCGGACCTATGATCCTGAGTGCGGGCAAGGACCTCCTGATAATCTCCGTGGGCGCACTGGTGGATGACCGCCTGTGGAGTGAGCTCAAGAAGCTCGCAGGGGAGAACAACGCCAGGATATACCTGCCATCGGGCGCCATCGCGGGCATTGACGGCCTGATCTCGGCATCCAGGGCGGACATCGAGTTCGTGAGATTGACGGTGAGGAAGCCGCCCAAGGGCCTCTCTCTACCTCCATCGATGCAGTCGAGATGCGAGGAGCTGGTCCACATCAGGGAGCCGATGACCCTTTTTGATGGAAGCGCAAGAGATGCCGTGAAGATCTTCCCCAAGAACGTCAATGTGGCCGCCACCCTGGCAATTGCGGGCATAGGCTTCGACAGGACGGAGGTGAAGATCATAGCCGATCCCTCGGTCTCCCTTAACAGGCATCTGATCGAGATCCGGGGAAGGTTCGGGGAGATGAGGGTTGAGATGGAGAACCAGCCCTCCACGACCAATCCAAGGACCAGTTACCTTGCTCCACTCTCCGCCATCTCCACGATCGAACGGATCATCAGCGGGGTGAATATCGGGAACTGAGGGGTACTTATGGGGACTACATGGGAACTTGAACTGATCGCGCCTTCTCTTTCGATAGGGAGCCATCTGGAATTGGACATAAAGAGGCCGGAGCCCCCTATTTATCTGGGGGAGGAGTGGGAGCTGGAGTTTAGCGCCTCCATCCCGGATGGGATGGACGCCCCCGTCCTGAGAGCAAAGGAGGAAAAGGGGCTCTCTCTCACGGTGAAGACGATCCTTCCCGATGGTGAAGATGACCAGACCGCGATCTACAGGATCCCGATCACCATCCACGACCCTTCGGGAGAGGGGGAGCTCAGATTAGTGATCAAGGGGGGGGAGTTCTTCGCCACCCTTGGAATGGGAACGATATCGCTCAATGTCCTTCCCCAGAGGGTTTGCATCTCCCTGCTGGACCTTCCCTACGTACTGGATGGAACAGGCGAGATCCCCCTCAGGATAGCCCTCACCTCACCCGGCGATGAGAGGATCAAGGGTACGCTTCAGGTGGAGGCTTTCGACGACGGTGGAAAGGTTCGGACCAGGGTAAAACATAAGGTAAAACCCTCTTTCAAGGAGAAGGGTGAATTCCTGGTACCCCTGCACATACACCGGGAACAGGACGGGGGAAACATAGGTATCAAGGTGACGTTCAGGAGCGGTGGGTCCTCTTTCGAGGTCTACGAGGAAGATGCAGTCACCCTCGACGATCGGAGGGACATCTCGGTGGATATGCCCTCCACTGTATTGAAGGGCCTGACCCTGAAATTTACGATCAAGGGACCCGTAGGGACGTCGATACCCGAGGTTTCCATTGGGTCCAAAGGGGAATGGACACCGCTGAAATTACACGATAGCGGAGACGGGTCCTATGAATACGATCTGCCGAAAGACCTGGAAGGGCCTTTGGAGGTCAGGGTCGAGTGTGGGGACGATGAGATATTCCAGGGCGACCTGCTGATCCAGAGGCCGCAGGGCGTGGAGATCAGCAATGGTTACTGCTCCCCTGGGACGACGATGCCCGGATCCTCTGTGTTGATCGGCCTGAGTTATGTCATGGAGGAGTTGGGGGAGGATACCACTGCTGTTATCACCCTGGGCGGCAGAAGAACGATCCAGGTCAGGCTGCCTCTTGAATCCGTGGAAGGGAGCCTTGAAAAGGAGGTGGAGATCCCCGGTGAGTGGCGTGAGGGACAGCACCCCATGGAGGTCTCCATCGAGAGAGGGGGCCAGAGGATCGCAAGGGAACTCTTCCCAAGGGCCCTGGTCCTGAGAAGCGATTCCTCCCTGCTCTTCGAGATGGCGACACCTCTGGACCTCCAGGACGATAAAAAGGATGAGCTCACCAGATATCTACTGCCCGAGGAGGCGATGGGATCCAGGGAGAGCACCGGCGATCTGGAGGTGATCGAGCTCTCCACTGGAAGGCGGCTCTACAGATGGAAGGGATCGGTGGTACATGGAAGAGGCTGGACCGATGAGGATGGGCCCCGCCTGATGTCGGCCGCCTTCGCCCACTTCCTCCTGCGCCTGCTGAGGAACAACAGATCGCTCAAGAGAATTGATGACATGATAGATCAGGCGGGATCCGGGCTGCATCGGTTCGGATCGAAGGACCCCATCAAGGCATCACGCCCCAAGGATGGATACCTTGACGATATTAAGAGGTCCAAGAAAAAGAAAAACAAGGGCGAAGATGGGACGTTTTCAAGGTCCGTATTGGACGCCTCGGCGGACGGGGACCTTTTCGGATACTCGGGGTCGAAGGGGGACATAGCGGACCTGTCGAGTGCTATCTCCGATCTGATGAGAGGAGAGAGGAAAAAGCCGTTCAAGGAGGTCCTGGAGAAGCGCATCAAACTGATGAAGGGCGCACGGGCGGATGTGGGGAGAGGAACTCTTGAGCACCCCCTCAAGGTTACGCTCAACGGTATGAGGTCAAGCCTGTCATACCTCAGGGATATCTCAGCAGATGAGGCTGACATCGACGAGATAGGAGAACGGATGGGGGCGTTGATATTCCACATCTCGGCCTCCTCGCTCATTCGGATCGAGATGCTCTCCTCGTGGACGAACGAGGCGATGGGCAGCTGGGATGACCTTCGGGTCCAGAGGCAGAGATATCTCAAAAAAGAGATCAACCGCCTTCTTGAGTTCGCTTCACTGCTTGACCGGCTCTTCACAACCGTCAGGGAGAGGCTTGAAGCCTACGACACAAATATGGTGCTCAGGAACTCCCTGGAGAGGATCTCCCATCTGGAGATCGTCCCGCAGGCCAAAAGCATCCACGGCTCCGGAGGAAAGGTATGGAAAGGTCGGATCACCCTGAGGTCGAAACATGGTGAGGGCGTTCATGGAGCGGGATGGATACATCTGCCATCCTCGGGCTGGCACCTGTTATCCCCCAAGGGAGAGCATGAGGGAAGGGGATACGCTATCGGCCCTATCCATATCCCCCGTGACGGGTCGATCGATATCGACCTCGAATGCAGGCCCCCATCCTCCCCGGAACCCTCCTCCAGAGGACTGCTGTTCATGACGGCCAACACCATTCGCCTGGAGGTGGAACCGTGAAAGGTGGAAGGGATCACGGCCTGGATGCGCTCCTCTTCGACATCATATCATACAGGATGTTCAAAAAGGGAAAGGAACCGCTTTCGAACATCGACCCCAGGAGACGGGTGAAGAGGGGAATATGGACGGATGATGGGGTCGATCTCAACCTCCTGCGCAGGGCGGGCGTCGACCTCGACAACAGCATCGTCGAGTGTA
>JAUVCY010000145.1 GCA_030595585.1 Thermoplasmatota archaeon | reverse complement strand
GATGAGATCCCCCTTGATCGATTTGACTGGAGGCTGCATTACGATACCGATCCGACAGTAAAGGACAAGATGTATACCAAGATCGGGGCTTTTGTGAGGGAGCTCGATTTCAATTCGTTCGATTACAAGATACCTCCCAAGGTGGCAGAGCAGATCGACCATTACCAGAGGTTCGAACTGGTCGCATCGAAAGAGGCGCTCATGGATGCGGGGATGTATCAGAACAAAGACATCGACAGGGAGAGGGTGGGAGTGATAATCGCCAACTCCGGCGGGGGAGAGAACAGGGATTGGTGTGCCATACGGGTCGGTATCGAAGAGGTGCAGCAGTATGCATCGGAGACGGAGACCTGGAAGGAGCTGCCAAAGGACGCGAGGGAGGCGCTCTTTTCACAGATCAGGGACAAGATAGATGATAACATCATACCGATCAATGAGGATACGATGCCGGGATCACTTCCCAACATCGCGTCTGGAAGGGTAGCCAACGTGTTCGGTTTCTCCGGTCCCAATTTCATCACGGATGCAGCCTGTGCATCCACACTGGCTGCAATTTCAACCGCAAGGGACAACCTTATTCTTGGCAGGATGGCTATCTGCGTGTCGGGAGGCACTGACTCCTCCATGACCGCTCAGGGTTTCGTGGAGTTCTGCAAGATCGGCGCGTTGACCCCCGATGGGTCCAGACCTTTCTCCAAGGGAGCAAACGGCTTCCTGATGGGTGAGGGATCCGGTATATTGATTCTCAAAAGGTTGGATGATGCGGTCAGGGACGGCGACAAGATATACGCTGTGATCAAGGGTGTTGGCGGCTCGTCCGATGGAAAGGGAAAGGGCATCACGGCCCCCAACCCGAGGGGACAGACCCTGGCAGTGAACCGGGCCGTGGAGGATGCGGGAGTTGACCTCTCGACCATCTCCTTCGTGGAGGCTCACGGGACCTCCACGTCGGTGGGTGACGTTGCAGAACTCGTTGGGTTGATGGAGACGTTCAAGGGGTTACCTCAAAAAAGTATAGGCCTCACCTCTGTTAAATCACAGATAGGCCATCTCAAGGCGGCGGCGGGCGCCGCAGGGCTTATCAAGGCGGTCATGGCGATAAAGAACAAGACCCTCCCTCCCCAGATCAATTTCGCGGGACCCAACCCATATTTCGAGTGGGAGAAGAGCCCGTTCTACGTCATAACGGAATCAGGGAAATGGGACAGGATATCCCCCGACATACCCAGGAGATGTGGCGTCTCCGCATTCGGATTCGGTGGTACCAATTTCCACATCGTGGTGGAGGAGTTCGATGGGTCGATCTATACGGCCTATCAAAAAGCCAAAGAGGCGAAACCCACGGCCACGACATCCTTTGAGGAGGAGGTCAAGATCGAGAGGGAGGTCGACGAGAGGTCCATCGCACAATACCTGGAGAAGAGGGGAGACCTGGAGAGCGAGGTGTTCATGTTCAGCTCCGAAAACCCCCTTGACCTTCTCTCACAGGCCGACAAGGCAGCGTTGAGGATCGAGGAGGCCGTATCCAATGGCGGCAGGGTAAGGGATGCGCTTCTTAAGCCATCCTACGAGGGAAGATACAGGCTTTCCATCGTGGCGGGATCAAAGGAGGAGCTTACAGGAAAGATAGAGGCCCTGAAGAAGGCAGGGATGAACGAGAAGGCCCTCCTCGTGCTCAGGGCCAAGGGCATTTTCATAGGGGACAGGAGCAGGATCGAACTTGGGAAGGTCTGTTTCATGTTCCCGGGGCAGGGCTCCCAGTACCTGAACATGTTCAGGGACCTGCACGCCAAGTACTCGATAGTGAGGGATGTCTTTTCGGAAGCTGACGGGGTGATGAAGGATCTGATCCCGAAACCGCTCTCATCATTTGTCTTCACCGACGAGGTGAGGGGCACCGACGCTTTCAAGGAGGCGCAGGAGACCCTTCGGCAGACCGAGTTCAACCAGCCCTCGATGCTCACCGCGGACACATCCATGTACAAGATGCTGCTGGCCCTGGGCGTATCCCCCGACCTGGTGGTCGGGCACTCGCTTGGAGAATATGGAGCATTGATCGCCTCGGGTGTGCTGACCTTTGAGGGTGCACTGCAGGCCGTATCCGCAAGGGGCAAGGAGATGAGGGACCTCAAGGTGGAGGACCCGGGAAAGATGGCATCTGTCAGCGCTGGACTGGATAAGGTGGAGGAGGTGCTGAAGGGCATCGACGGTTACGTTATTGCCGCCAACAAGAACTGTTACGTGCAGACCGTCATTGCAGGGGAGAACAAGCCCATGGAGGAGGCGGTCAAGAGGTTCAAGGAGGAGGGGATCGAGGCAGTCTTCATCCCCGTATCCCACGCCTTCCATTCCTCGGTGGTAGCACCGGCCAAGGAGCCCCTGAGGAGGTTCCTATCCAATCTGGATATACGAACCCCGACCATACCCCTTCTATCGAACGTGACAGCGGATTACTACCCCACGGAAGGTACCCCGGAAGAGATCAAGGAGCAGGTGCTGGACCTTCTCAAGGAGCAGGTCGCATCCTCCGTGGAGTGGATGGCACAGATCAAGAGGGCGAGGAAGGATGGGTGCAACGTCTTCATCGAGGTAGGGCCCAAGAGGGCGCTATCCTCGTTCGCGTACAACATACTGGAGGATGAGGTCAAGGCGGGAAAGGCCTTCCCTCTTCTTTCCAATCATCCCAAGAAGGGGGGGATCGCCACATTCAACGAGATGGTGGGCTCCCTGTGGTCCCTGGGCTTCGACCTGAAGTTCCACGACCTGAACGATGAGACGTACTACAATTCCGATTTCTCCCACGCATTCGACGGCTTCGTAAAGGAGAGGGAGATCAGGACCCAAAAGCCAATGGCCTCCATTGAGCCTGCACCAACCTCTCGAGCCGAGATGGTCGCACCCGGCAAGGATGCGGACCCCGGCTTTGCGTCGTTCCTGAATGAGAACTCCAACGCCCTCAACGATTTTCTGTCGGCGGTCTACAAGAAACTACCGAAGGGAGCACCTGCACTGGAGGAGGTAAGGGACGATGTGGACCTCTCCGGGAGCGGGACCACACCTCCAACCAGAAAAGGGGTGGGAGTGGTCATAACCGGTGCCGCGATGGGACTGCCTGGAAAGTTCAAGTCCGTCTTCTCGGAGGATAACCTCAACCTTCTGGTCAGTGGAAGGAACCTGATAGAGAAGATCGAACCTGAATACATACCACGGTTCATTGAGAAGAACATAGTGAGGCTGGACAAGAAGGCGGATGGAAGCGCGGAGATGATCAAGCTGGATAACGGCGAGAAGGTCGCTCATCTGGCCGGCATGCTGGGAGATTTCGATCTGGGGAAGGAGTTCGACATACCTGAGGATCTGGTCAAGCATCTGGATATCACCACAAGGCTCGCGTTCGCATCAGGTCTTCTGGCCCTGAAGGACGCAGGGATCCCCCTTGTGAGAAGGTACTCCCAGACCTCCACGGGATCGTTCCTGCCGGAGTCGTGGGAGCTTCCGCTGGAGATGCAGGAGGACACCGGTATAGTGTTCGCCACCGCATTTCCCGGATATGACATGCTGTTCGGACAGATCGCACAACACATGGAGATGAAGATCTCAAAGGCGAGGGGGAAGGAGAGGGAGAGGTTGTACGGCCACCTCAAGAAGGTGGTAAAGGGGACCGAGTTGGAAGGGGAGCTGGAGGGCTGGCACGAGGAGGCCCTCAAGGACCCCCAGGCCGAATATCAGTTCCCAAGACATTTCATGTTCATCGTGCTGGCAATGGGCCACTCCCAGTTCGCCCAGTTCCTCAAGGCGAAAGGGCCCAACACACAGGTCAATTCGGCCTGTGCATCATCAACCCTGGCGGTTGCGATAGGACAGGACTGGATCCAGGCAGGCAGATGCAAGAGGGTGTTGGTGCTTGGTGCGGACGACCCATCCTCGGATAACTCGCTGGAGTGGTTGGGATCGAGCCTGCTCTCGCTTGGTGCGCTCACTACCGAGAGCGACGTGACCAAGGCGGCCCTGCCATTTGACCGCAGGAGAAAGGGAATGATAATCGGCTCCGGAGCCGCAGCCCTGGTCCTTGAGGCCGAGGAGGAGCCAAGGCGCAGGGGAATGAACCCCCTGGTGGAGATCCTTGGAACCCACATAGGGAACTCCGCCTTCCACGGCTCCAGGCTGGACATCGCCCACATAGCCAGGTCCATGGACCGGTTCATGTTGCGTATTGAGAGGGAGACCGGCATCAAAAGGGACCAGATAGCAGACGATCTGATATTCATGTCCCATGAGACGTACACGCCGGCCAGGGGCGGTTCCTCTGCGGCGGAGGTGGAATCCCTCAGAAGGACCTTTGGGGATCGGTTCAGGGACATACTGATCATGAACACCAAGGGGTTCACCGGACACGCCTTCGGAGCGTGCATGGAGGATCCCGCGCTCATCAAGGCGTTGGAGACCGGAAGGTCGATACCCATCGCAAACCTGAACCCATCTGAGGTGGACAAACAGTTCGAGGGACTGCAGCTTTCTACTGGAGGGACCCACAACAGGAGATATGGTCTGAGGCTGGCGGCCGGATTCGGGTCCCAGCTCTCCTTCCTGCTTGTGAAGAGGCCCGATGTGGAGGGCAGATATATCTCAAACGAGACCAACCAGAAATGGCTGGATTCAATTGCAACCACCTCCCCTGCTCAGCGGGAGGACCACCCCAATGTGCTGAGGCTCAAGGACCAGGGTATAGAGAACCTCATCAAGCACAGGGCTATCCTGAGGGGCTCCTCCGCCATAGGTTACGAGAAGGAGATCGTGGCAATGGGAGAGGACCCCGAGTTCAACAGGATCAGGGAGGAGGTGATCAGGATCGTGGCGGAGAAGACCGGTTTCGAAGGGTCGATGCTCGACATAGACTCCGATATGGAGAATGAGCTGGGATTCGACACTGTGAAACAGGTTGAGCTGTTCGCGGCGGCAAGGATCCATTTCGACCTGCCCAAGGATGAGGGCGTTAACCTCCGTGAATACCCCACGCTGAGACATTTCATAGAATACATAATGATAAAGAGCGGGAACGTCGACATCGAGGCCCCCGCACCTGCCCCATCCGAAGAAAAAAAGGTTGAGGAGGTCGTGACAAGGACAGGATGGGAGATGGTCAAGGAGAAGGTAATTGCCATTGTGGCGGAGAAGACCGGCTACCCCGAGGATATGCTTGAGCTCGACCTTGACCTGGAGGCTGACCTTGGGATCGACACGGTGAAGCAGGTAGAGCTTTTCGGCATGGCCCGTACCGAGTTCGACCTCCCCCGGGACGAGAGCGTGAACCTCTCCGAGATGCCCACCCTGAGACATATAATAGACTATGTCGTGGAGGGGTCCGGTATCAAGGATGAGATACAGACCCCTGCGGCGGCACCCGCAGCTGTGGATGTCCCGATGGGAGAGGGACATCCACACTGGGATACGATCCGGGACAGCATCGTCAAGATAGTGGCGGAGAAGACCGGCTACCCTGAGGATATGCTTGAGCTCGACCTTGACCTGGAGGCTGACCTTGGGATCGATACGGTGAAGCAGGTTGAGCTGTTCGGCATGGCCCGCACCGAGTTCGACCTCCCCCGTGACGAGAGCGTGAACCTGTCGGAGATGCCCACATTGAGACA
>JAUVCY010000088.1 GCA_030595585.1 Thermoplasmatota archaeon | reverse complement strand
GCACCCCCAGTGAGCTGTACAGGTCGATTATCCTCCCCTGCTTGTCAGCGAACGCAGGATCGATGCCCATCTCTTCCCACAGGTCAAGGTCCATGCCAGCCGGGTTCAGGCTGGATGGGACCGAGACCTTTCCCCCGTCATCGTGGAACCTCTCCAGCATTTTGATGAGCCCTTCCCCTCCAGTCTTGTAGGACACTCCCGAGATGTGGGCGGAGGCGATCGGGAGCAATGAGTCGGCCCCCTCCAGCTCGCCGAGGTTCACAAGGATCCTCATGGCCAGTTCCTGTGCGGGCCCCGATCCTCCGCCCAGGACCATCTCCTCTTCAGGGGTCAGCTCCATGGTCCGGATAAAGGGCGCTGGATAGAAAAACCCTTTCAAAGTGATGTAATCTTAATATACGGTCTCCCCCTCCAAGCCATATGGAGGAGATCGCTTCGAGCAAGGTAGTGGTCCAACGTTCCCGCTTCTTTGCACACCTCTACGAGATCGCATCAACGAATGAGATCATTTTGATACTGAAACTTCACCGAAGTAAATACCGGAAGGCCAACCATCACTGTTACGGGATGCGTATAAAAGGTGATGGGGGCGTCTCGGAGGTCCAGAAGGATGACGGCGAGGTGGGACATCCTGGAAAAGTAATACTGGAGATCATGAGAAGGCAGGGTCTGGATCATCACGTTCTCATCATTTCCCGGGTGTTCGGCGGGGTCAAGCTGGGGGTTGGGGGAGTCTCCCGAGCGTTCCGGGAGGCGGGCTCCTCGCTATTCGATTAATTACATACTATATTTTTCCCTGGAGTATGATAAGGACCCATTCGTTCCAACATTATTTTATAATAATATGATAAACATTTTATATCGAGTATATCTATCAATAATGGATAGGCATCCGGATATCGTGATGCTGAATAATTATGCGATATGAACGCCAGATGGGGGAATACGTATGTTGAAGGATTTGAAAATATTTGTAATGTTGATAACATTGATATTCATCGGGACCGCAATGGTTCCCATTATCGGAGCGGCCGATGGAGATGATACGGTTGATGTAATGCCGGTTACCCGGGCCCTGACAAGGGCCGATCTTCATGTGGGAGGAGGCCAACCCTATTCCACAATTGCAGATGCAATAGATGCGGCCTCGGATGGAGATACGATCGTCATCCATTCCGGGACCTATACCGAGAACGTCATTGTGGATAAGGAGCTGACCTTGACCGGGCAGGGAGGTACAGAGCCGATCATACAGGTCTCTGCAGGTAACGGGATCACCATCAGGGCAGACAACGTCACCATCCACGGGCTTGAGATCCAGGGGGCAGATACTGGAATATCCAGTGACATGTCTGGAATGACCATTACGGAGAATATCTTCCAGAGCCCCAACTCTGGAATATACTGGCGTATCGACAAAGATGACCACAACGAGGATATCGTACTGTATCCCACCGTGATCAGGGGAAATACCTTCAATACGCCGGTCTCCTTTTCGATCTACATCCGTCTCGACATAGATTACCTGATGGCCTTTCCGCACGATGTGGAGATCGGATCGATCGTCATATCCCAGAATTACCTCTACATGAACGGGACAACCTCTTATGGGATCTACATGGATAACGGCATCAACATCAACGGCCTTGCGGGCGGGACCATTGATGTGGGCGATATCGAGATCATCGGCAACATGATGTGCGGTGGAAATTACGGGATAAGGTTCAGCGGGAGGATCGAGGATATCTACAGCACCCAGGTCTCTACCGGAGATATTGAGGTGAAGAACAACCTTTTCGTGAACCAGATCAACTACGGAATGCAGGTGAGGGCGTTCCAGGCCGAGTATTGGCATGGAGAGAGCGTGGGAACCTATGGCAACACATACATCAGGGATAATGTCCTGATGGACCAGCAGGATATAGGGATCAGGATGGAGGTTGCGTACCTGAAGGAGTTCTACGACAACGCCTCCCTTGCCACAGGTGAATTCAACGTCAGCGGTAACACCATTGATTCCTTTGACGATGGGATCTACGCCTACCTGAGTGAGGTGGGGAGGTATATGAGCGGTACTTCCTCTATTCAGGTGGGAAAGTTCTCGCTCTACGGGAATACGATCACTTCGGCAGGCCAGGGTATTTATTTCAATGCCCAGAACATTGGAACGTATCTTTATGATGATTCCACGGTGAGGATGAACAGCATCAGTATATTGGAGAACGAGATCATCGGTGACATGGGCGTCGACCTCCACTATTTCAATCACGTTGGGGGGTATATGTATGGTAACTCATCCTTCATGTTCGAAGATCTTGAGGTGGGCTGGAATGACATTACCGCAACGGGAAGCGTTGGCATCTATTGTTACAGGCCCCGATACTGGGGAGATCACAACGAAGGGGATTCCACGGCTGTTTTCGGCAACTTTATGGTCAATGATAACACGATAGTATCGGCTGGTAGAGGGATCCGTGTGTATCAATTTTCCTACCTCGGCTACGAGATGAGCGGGTCAGCCTCCCTCACCATTGGGGATATTCAGTTCCTCATGAACGTTATCGAATCATCCACGGAGGGAATCCTGCTGGAATATCTTCAATATTGGGGCTATTACATGTCGGGAGGCAGTTCGGTCCACATCGGGAATGTCCTTGTTGAGGAGAATGATATCCTCTCGGGCGACAATTGTGTCGATCTCAATCAGATGAACGAGATCGGGAAATACATGTCCGGGTCCTCCTCGTTCACCATGGGTGATGTCCGCATTGACGGCAATGATCTGGAGTCCACATCGAATAATGGTTTTTACCTCGGCGGCTTCAATAGTATCGGCTACGAGAACAGTGGGACAACGGAGGTGACCATCGGAAAGATGACCTGCAACGACAATCTGATCACCTCAAGCGATGAGGCGATCGATTATAATTCCCTCTACGACGTCGGATGTTATCTGTACGATTCCTCAAGCTTTACGATGGGTGATATCGAGCTCAGGGGAAATGAGATAGATTCCGACGACGACGGGATATATGTCGCCGGCATGGATGGGTTCGGGAATGACCTCCATGACAGCTCAAGGGCCACACTGGGATCCATTGATATCTCCGGCAACACCATTGAATCCGTTGATTATGGGGTCTACGTTTACATCGAGTATTTCGGATGCTACCTCTACGGGGATTCTGTCGTATCCTTCGAGAGTGTGATCATCGAGGATAACCTCATAGATTCAGCCGGGGAATCGATATATATCGACTACATCGAGTATTTCGGGTCGTACAACTACGGAAACAGCATATTCACAATGGATGATATTTCGGTGAGTGAGAACAACGTGACCTCCGAAGTATATGGAATATATTGTTATTATATCGAGTACTTCGGATACGAGGTTTACGGCTCCTCCGTCTTCAAAATGGGAAACATACATTTTGATGACAATACTATACTGGGGTCTGCTATGGGCTACGGATTGGGTGTTCAGTATATCCAGTATTTCGGGAGTTACATGTACGTTAACTCGTCGTTCACAATGGGCGACATAACTTTGAATGGTAACGATATAAAGGCCAATGGGGATGGGATCTACGTGGAATATCTCTACGAGATGGGCTACGAGAACTATGGAACCTCGACGTTCCTTATGGGTAATATTGAGATGATAGGGAACACGATATATTCGGATGATTATTACGGCATATACCTCTACGAATTCGGGGATACCGGGTCATATCTCTACGATGAGGCCGAAGTTATCGTGGGGGATCTCTCCATATCGGATAATGTCATCAACAGCTCGTATGAAGGCATCTTCATCGAGTATTACGAATATATCGGATATGAAATGTATGGGGGGTCCTCTTTTGAGATGGGGGAGATGCATATTGACGGCAATGAGATCGTGAGCAGGGCAGATGGTGGAATAACTCTGGAATATTTCGCATATCTCGGATCCGATCTTTACGGTGACAATTATGTGGAGATCGGCGATATGGCCGTGAACGATAATGTCATCTGGAGCATTGGAAATGGAGTGGACATCTCAACCTTCGAATACGTAGGGTACGATATCGAGGTCTCCTCCGAGGTTGTCATGGGAGATTTCAGCGCTGACGGCAACACCATATATTCCGATACGGCCTACGGGATCGATCTGAGCTCTTTGCAGTATTTTGGATATGACCTGTACAATAACGGGAGGTTCACCTTCGGGAACATCTCATTCTCCGGGAACGATATAATAAGCGACGGCAACGGGATCTGGTTATATCTCTACGAGGTGGGCTATGGAATATACGATAATTCATACGGCCGGATAGAAGGGGTCCATGTGGATGATAACACCATCGTGAGCAAAGATAATGGCATCTTTGTGGACTATTTCTATGACATCGGACGCTATATCGAGCAGAACGGGTTTTTCGAGATGGGAGAGTTCAGCATCTCTGGAAACGACATCACATGTGAGGGGTCGGGCATCTATCATGGGTACATTGAGAGGGTCGGTGCCGATCTGGATATCAAGGGTCGTTTCGATTTCGGTGGCTTCAGAATGGAGGATAACGTGATCGACGCCGTGGAAGAGGGCATATTCATGGAGCTCACCAAGCTGGGTTACAGCAACGAGTTCATGAGCTCATTTAACATGGATGGGATCGACGTCTCGGGAAATGATATCACGGCAGGTGGAGACGGGATAAATATCACGTTCCTGGGGCTCGGAGAGGATTCAGAGGGGCTGCCCACCATCGATATCGGTGGTATTACCGTCAGCGACAATATAGTGTCCTGCAAGATAGGGATCGCGCTGAACATCGAGGTGGATGTAACCAGCTACGTTGAGCTGAACTTCGGCCAGATAGATATCCAGGGGAACACTATCACCGATTGTACGCAGTGGGGTATTTCCCTGGACATATCAGGCTGGGTTGAACACAATGCCACGGCGATCTTCGGAGCACAGAACGTGGATGACAATCTGATAAGGAACGCGGGAGATCGTGGGATCTCCGTCTCCAAACATCTGGATGGAACTCCCTATACCACATTTGAGATGGGGTCGACCTACATCACCAGGAACGTCATAGATAACAATCCGGTGGGTGTATATCTTGACAGGTCGATCGATAACTACGCCTATCTCAACAGCTTCACGGAGAACAATGTGGATACGGTTTCCATTGATGATGATACCAGTACTACCTGGTACTCGGATGAGCCCATCCGTTACAAGTTCGGAGGGTCCAATTACATCAAGCTGATCGGTAACTACTGGGATGACTACACCGGGTCGGATACCAACGGGGACGGCATAGGCGAATCGCCCTATGCGGTGGTCGACGAGTTCGACAACTACCCGCTGGTGGGCGAGGGCTCCTCATATTACCCTCCGATACCTGATCTGACCGACCCCACGGTATCGATAATAAATCCATCTGACGGGTCCTTCCTGAGCGGGGATGATATCGACCTGATCTGGGATGGGGACGACGTGGGATGGGGACTGGACCTGTTCATGGTGAAACTGGACAATGGACCCTGGATGGACAAGGGGCTCACCACGACCCACTACTTTGCAGATCTACCGGAGGGAGGCCATACCTTCACCGTTATGGCACTGGACCTGGGTGGCAACATGAACACTGACACTGCCTCGGTGTTGATCGATATCACCGACCCCATAGTGAATATCACGGCTCCGTTCGAGGGAGGTATGATGAACGGTGAGGTGGTTGACCTGATGTGGAACACCACCGAGGATGGAAGCGGGATAGAGACCGTGGAGATCAGGTTGGATGACGGCAACTGGACGGACCTTGGCGATGTAAATGCCACCCGACTCACAGATCTACCCGACGGCGAGCACACCATAGAGGTGCTGATCCGGGACCTCGCGGGGAACAGCGGTAGCGACTCCATTGACATCACCATCGACAACACACCTCCGGTCATTACGGTCAACTATCCGGTCAAGGGCTCCTATCTCTCGGTGAATGCGTTCACCATAGACTGGATGGTGGCCGATACGGGCGTCGGTATGGACATGGTGGAGCTCAAGATCGGCATGGGGGATTGGATCCCTGTCGATAATGCCGGCGTATTCAACCTGACCGACCTGTCCGAGGGCATACATAATTTCACCCTCCAGGGTGGGGACCTCGTGGGCAACATGGTGGAGGAGTTCGTGGAATTCTCCGTTGATACGATCGACCCGACCCTGGTCATAGATGAGCCGCTTGGAGGTTCCACCATCGGCTCCGCCGTTACGGTCAGCTGGACCGGTGATGGAACGGGGTCCCCGGAAACCTACGATATCAAGATAGATGATGGTAGCTGGACCGAGGTATCAATGGATACGTCGCATCAGTTTACCAACCTCACCCCGGGGGAGCACGTGGTTCAGGTGATGATCACGGACGCTGCGGGCAACTCCGTGACCGAGACCGTCGTATTCACCGTGGATACCACGCTGCCGGAGATCATCTCTGCAGGGCCCACCGGCGGCTCGGTACCCATCAATTATCCTGTAGAAGTGGAGTTCAACAAGCAGATGAACGTGGATGCGGTGACGATCACCGTGAACGGAGCTGACATGAACATCACGTGGGAGGGCTTTACAGCATCCTACCTGCCCGAGGGGGGATGGCAGACCTCCACCCTGTACAACGTCGAGGTGAACGGCGCAGACCGCGCCGGAAACCCCCTGGAGACCTACGAGTGGGCCTTCACGACCAGCGGCTCCGCCGAGGCGCAGGGGACGATCGTGGGGCGCGTGGTAGACGAGGAGGGAGAGCCGTTGGATGGGGCGATGGTGAAGCTCGATTCCGGTGAGGAGGCCTTTACCGACGAGAACGGTGTGTTCAGGCTCACGGGACCTCAGGGGACACATGACCTTACTATCTCGCTTTCGGGATACGACGACCTTGAGTTCAAGGTGATTATCGCCGAGGGCGAGGCCGATCTGGCTGAGATCTCCCTGGATAAGGAGAAGAAGGCATCCAGCTCCTGCGGTATGGTAGTGGTCATATCGATCATCCTGCTTCTACTGCTTCTGGCGATAGTGGGGGTCATATTCGTTCTAAGAAGGAAGAAGGACGATTTCGACTTCGAGGATGAGGAAGAGGACGATATGGGCTGGGATGACGAGGACGAGGATGAAGAGGACGAGGACGACCTGGACGATGAGTAATATCCGTAAAGGGCCCTGTTACG
>JAUVCY010000331.1 GCA_030595585.1 Thermoplasmatota archaeon | reverse complement strand
ATACATGTGATGATGATCTCAATGGACAAGGGTCGACCGATAACGGCCCCGGGACCGTTGAGAAGGTGATATTATGCTTGGATCTGAAGTGTTGAAGAAACGGGTAGAGGAAGTGATGTCGGATATCGGTGATTCAGTGGGACCCATGGACCCCCTTTCGGAGGCCCTGGGCATCATGAAGAAGCAGGGGCTGCAGGAGATCCCCGTCGTTGAGAAGAAGAAGCTGGTGGGCTTCCTCACGATACGGACGCTGACGCAGAGGAGAAAGGTGCCCATCTCGGCCCTTGTCAAGCATTTCATGGTCATCCCACCCACGGCCAAGCCGTCGGACCGTATCCCCGACATCGCGGAGAAACTGCTGGCCAGGGATTTTTCATCGCTGCCGGTAACGAGCAAGAACGAGCTCAGGGGCATCATCTCCATTCACGATATTGTCAAGGCGCTCAGCGACGACCCGGCGCTGGGGAATATCCCGGTGGAGACCATAATGAACTTCGCCCCGTCCACCATAAAAGGGGACATGGGCGTTCTCAGCTGCATGGGACATTTCAAGCTCACCGGCGAGGACGCGTCCGCCGTGGTGGACGATAAGGGCGATTATCTGGGAAGCGTCACCCTTCCCGACCTTGTATCGATAATGCAAAAGCCGCCCAGGAAACTTCACAAGGGGCACAAGGGTGAGAAGGTGCATAGGGACCGTCTGCTCTCCTCCCTGGTCACCCTTGCCAAGACGCTCAACAGGGGTGCAACGGTCAAGGACGCAGTGGACCTCATAATGAAGCAGAACACTCCCGTGGTACACATTCTGGAGGGCAGGGAGCTCGTGGGATCGGTCTCAGAACTGGACATCATGGAGCTGCTGCTAAGAAAGACCAAGGAGAGCGGCCCACTCGTCCAGATAGCAGGTGTCGACGAGATCAATGCCATGGATGCGTCGGAGCTGCACCAGGTCATCAACGGGTTCCTGGGCAAGATAGAGAAGCGTTCCACGGTGACCGCGGTGACAGTAAGACTGAGACATCACCACCACCAGAC
Organism: Thermoplasmatota archaeon; assembly: GCA_030595585.1. GTDB lineage: Archaea > Thermoplasmatota > Penumbrarchaeia > Penumbrarchaeales > Penumbrarchaeaceae > JAGLEG01. The sequence continues at coordinate 1,557 of JAUVCY010000331.1, read as the reverse complement.
GGATACCGATAAGTTCACGGTGAACGTGAAGGTAACAACACCACATGACATCATGGTCCGTGAGGGCAACGATTACGACCTTCTCCTTGCCATGGCCGAGGCCTTCGACGGGATAGAGAAGGGTATAAGGAAGAAAAAGGACAAGCGCAAGAGGTAGATCACACCTTCCAGTAGGATGACTGGACCTCCCTGAATCCGTCGATGGTGGACCTGTCGTCGCCTCCCTCCCTTGACCTCGTGTACCGCATATCGAGGTCCCTGGGCTCATCAAGGCACATGTTGATGCCGCCCACTACAGTTTCGGCCAGGGCCTCGATGTGGTAGCCGCCCTCGAGTGCAAGCGAGATGCGGCCTCCCGTCAACTGCTTTGCAGAGTCCAGGAGGAAGCCGATCATTTGGAGGTAACCGGGAGTTGAGACCGACAGAGTGGTGATCGGGTCCATGAGATGGGAGTCAGCTCCCAGCGAAACAATGATCATATCCGGTGAGAACGCCCGCAGAACAGGGGAGATCAGCTCGGAAAATGCACCCCTGAACGTTTTATCCCCCGCACTTTGGGGCATGGGCAGGTTCACCGTCCTGCCCTCACCTTTGCCCGTACCCACCTCGGAGATGTGCCCTGTCCCGGGAAATATGCCCCACTCGTGGGTCGAGACGTACAGGACCGACGGGTCCGATCTGAATATGTCCGAGGTGCCGTTCCCGTGATGGGCGTCTATGTCGACGATGGCGACCCTCTCGATATCGTCGAAATTCTTCTGAAGGTACCTGGCGGCGATGGCGACGTTGTTGAAGTAGCAGAACCCCATGTTGTAATCGACCCCGGCATGATGTCCCGGCGGCCTCGGCAGTGAGAAGGTCGGCCTGCTGTTCTCCACGCTGTCGACGGCTGCGGAGAGAACACCTCCCACCGACCTAAGCGCATATCCATATGTTCGATCATGGTGGTAGGTGTCAGGGTCCATGAAACCAACCCCGAAATCCCTTACCTTCCCAATGTGCCCAGTATCGTGAACTGACCCCAGCAGAGCGTCCCCCACATCCATCGGGGGGAGGATCGATACGGGGATCCCATCTCTTTTGATCGCCCTCATTATCGAGGCCACCCTCTCGGGGCTCTCCGGATGGCCCGGGACCTGTATCTGCTGCTCGTAATCGACGTGATGATAGACCGGTACCTCATCCATGAAGCTGAAAATAGGTATGGATAGATAATACTATTGCGGGATCACCTTGGAAGGGCGGAGCTTCGCCCTGATGATGCAGTACAGGAACGCTCCGAACGACCCCGCCGCCGCAAAATACATGGGCCCCTCGTAGCTCAGGTCGGGAAGGGCGGCGATTATCACCATGGAGAATATCGGGCCCAGGATGGAGGAGAAGCTGATAACGGAGTTGAGAAGCCCCGCCGACGTTGCCTTCTCCGGATTGAGGTCCATCATCCACCTCAGGGCACCGACATAAAGAAGGGCCCAGGAAAGCCCCAGGATAATCTGGGTGATCAGAAACAGGGGGAAGGTGTCGATCAATGTGAACGACAGGGCGGCGGCCCCCGTC
>JAUVCY010000037.1 GCA_030595585.1 Thermoplasmatota archaeon | reverse complement strand
GTCAGGTCGATATCCTCCAGGTCCACCCTGGGAACTGCCCTGTGGACCAGAAAGATATCATCCCAGCTGTTGTGATCCGATGATACGTTTCTGTCCAGGCATATTTCGATGTGATCGTCCTTTCTCTCATTGATGCTCATTTGCTCTTTCCCCCCTCCTTTACACACAGCCCGAAATGACAGTCAATGTCGCCCCTGAAAGCTGGAAATCTGGTGCCGACCACCTCGCCGGCAAGAAGGGATGTAAGGTTCTTCGCCGATTCCCCTATCATATAGGCATCTATCCCGTTCGACGCGATCCTGTGACACGAGATCAATTTCCTGTTGATCCCTCCAGTGACATCCTCATTGCCGGACCCTTTTCTACTCCATCGGGTATAGTAGGTATGGAACTTGTCAACATCTATCGACTTGATCAGGGCCTGTTTCCTGGTCCTGTATGATGAATAGAATCCGTTCTCCCTCATCATCATGATACACTTGGTTGGTTTCTGGATCAGGCCGCTACCTCCGATGTCGGAGAGCCTGACCATAAGGTCGTCGCCGGACACCACGGACCATCCCCCGTTGATATCGGGTATCAGGTCCCCCCGGAGAACCGGAATATTTCCCCTTTCGATCAATTCCCGGATCGGGGAGGGGTCGAACCTCTCGATCTCACCCCCGTTCGAGACCATAAGGTCGGATGGAGATATCGAGATAACGGGCAATCCCTCTCTGCCCAGAAGGTAAAGGATCCTTCCTGTCAGCTGTTCCATCCTCCATTTGACCTCCCAGGCCATCTTGGCCTCCGGTCCCTTGACCACGCCCGACCTCCAGCGAAGAACAGTTCGATGCCCGTGCGTGCCTCCACCGTGGATGATAACGATCCCATCGTCCTTGAACGATCTCAAGCCTTTACCGATCTCGCTTATAACGTGCTCCCTGATCCGGTAGGTCCTTCTCGTCTCGTCCCAGCAATGATCGAGGAAGGAATCCTCTTCCTTGTAGGTGACGATGGAGCCGCCTAGCTTCAGGATAATCATTATATCAGCAATTGAGGTCCAACTATATATTATAGAGCATTTATGCTCTTTTATCGGCGATCGGACCTGGAGTAGCATCTGACGGACAGGTCCTCTCCGTGAGGATCCATCCGGGCGATATCCTCGACATCGTAAAGAGGGTCCGAGATCTCCCTATCCCAGATGTCTCCCCAGTCCATTGCGTTGATCATGAGTATTCGACCTGAACTGGAGACGCGATCCGATGCCCCAACCAGGAACCTGGCAGCGATCTCAAAGCCCCGTACACCTCCGGCAAGTGGGACCTCCTCCCTCCCGCCTCCCAGGTCCGAGAGGTAAGGGGGATTGAACGCTATGAGGTCGTAATCCCTGTTGGACCAGGGCAGGCCGTCGAACAGGTCCGAGAGAAATGGTCTTGAATCAAGGGAGTTCAACGCCAGATTCGATCTCAGGAGTGAGAGAGCTCCGGGCTCCCTGTCTATCGAGGTGACCTCCCATCCCAGTTTCGATCCGATCAGCGACAGGAGTGACGTTCCACAGCCCATGTCGAGAAAACGACCTTTGCCCCCTTCCAGAAACGGTATGACGGCGTCTATGAGCAGAAGGGTATCCTCACGGACCGGATAGACCCCTTCCCTCTCCATGTATCGGATGTGGAACCTGTCAAATTCGTATATCATCAGGGCCCCAATATGGCAGGTTGGATAAATATGGTTCTTCAACGATGGTAATCTTTAAGTCCGGAACCCCCCATCCCGCGTTTGAAGTGATGCCGATTGTGCGCCAAGGTTTTCATGAAGGACCCGTGGGATAAGACCGAGTACGCACCCAGGCGGCTCAGGGCCTTCATCGATCTGGTAAGGCCGTTTACATTGCTGGCCCCTGCAATAGGAGGGATCGTGGGAGTGTTGATGGCCATGATCATCGAAAACTCCTACAGCGCACCGGCCTTGACGTCTACATTTCCCTATTTCACCTTCAGCGATATTCCCCTATATACCATCATATCGGGGATAGCGTCGCTTGTGTTCCTGAATGCCGCCTCGAACGCCCTGAACCAGGTATCCGACAGGGAGATCGATGCCGTGAACAAATCCTACAGGCCCATTCCATCCAGGGTCATCTCACCCAGGGAAGGCCTCTGGATCGCGGTTTTCCTGTACGCGTTCTCACTGTGGAGGGCGGCCATGGTGAACAGGATATTCGTGCTCATGATAGCGATACTGATACTCAATACGATCCTCTATTCCATGGGCCCCATCAGGTTGAAGAAGAGGTTGTGGATATCCAATATCTCCATCGCCCTTCCAAGGGGGCTTCTCGGGATTGTGGCAGCATATTCCATCCTGGGGGATATCACCAGGCCCGAGCCATGGCTGGTGGGGTCCATCATGGCGTTTTTCCTTGTTGGTTCCACCACCACAAAGGACATCACGGACATACAGGGCGACCGCGAGTTCGGCATGAGGACCCTTCCTGTCGTATACGGGATAAAGAAGGCGATATGGTTGTCGGCCCCATTTTTCATTCTCCCGTTCCTGCTGATGTTCGGCTACTGGTATCTGGACCTGTTGCCATTTGCTTCGTTGTATATGTGCGTGATTTACCTGATATGGTCCCTCTTTGTGATCACGTTGCTGATCAGGGATGGCGATAGGGAGGACCTCCACTTCGAGAATTCGCCTGCCTGGAAACAGATGTACCTCATGCTGATGGGGATGCAGGTTGGTTTCCTGGTGATCTTTTTCGTTTGACCTCACCTAAGGATTAATATATCCTTCGTTCATGGGGTCGAATATGAATGGGTCGGACCGGATCGACGAGGAGTGGGATGGGGGATTGGGAGGTGTGGTGCTAGGCAAGGCAGCCAAGGCTCTGGAACGGGATATCTGCGATAGATGTCTCGGGAGGATCTTCGCCAGATCGGGATACCGTTTGACCAACCAGGAGAGGGGCAGGTCCGTCAGGGTGGTCCTGGCTCTGGTTGCGGAGGCCCTGAGTGATCGGATCTGTCCGGGAGGCCATCAGCTGATGGGAAAACTGCCCGTCCACTCCACGACCGTGGGGGTATCCGATGAACCATCGGATGTTCCGGAGGGTGATCAGGAGTGGAATACGGTGGGAGATGGGGCGTCGTCACCTCCATGGGAGGTACCTTCCATGGAGGGAGAGGGCTGCTGGTTATGCCATGACCTGTTCGACCATGTGGGCGAGCTTTCGGAACTGGTGATCGAGAAGGCGTCCGGGATAGAGTTCTCCTCATTCCTTATCGGATGCAGGGTCGACCCGGGAACCTCATCAAGGGAGAATCTGATATGGAAGGATGTGGACCCAACCTCCGCCGAACCATTGAAGGAGGAGGTCAACAGGGATGTGGGAAAGATACTGGACGCCCTCTGGCCCGATCGCGAGGTTGAGAAGGGAAATCCCGAGATCACCTTCATAGTGGATCCCCTCTTCAAGCAGGTTGACGTTCAGATCAGGCCCCTTTTCATCGGCGGCAGATATCGGAAGCTCGAAAGGGGCATCCCCCAGACCAGGTGGCCGTGCCATACGTGCAGAGGGAAGGGATGCCCGAGATGCGATGGCAAGGGGAGCCTTTACAAGACGTCCGTGGAGCAGCTCATAGGTCCGACGATCATGGAGGCTGCAAAAGGGAAGAACTACAAGCTTCACGGGATGGGGAGGGAGGATGTGGACGTACTGACCCTTGGAAGCGGACGGCCGTTCATACTGGAGATATCCTCTCCCGAGGTCCGTAGCCTGGATATCGACGACCTGTTCTCAAAGATCAATGCCAGTTCGGTGGGAAAGGTGGAGGTGTTGGAGCCCAGGTGGACCGACAGGAAGGAGATACCTGACCTGAAGTCAAGGAAGGTCAAAAAGAGGTACTCCGCACGTGTTATCTTCTCCGAGAAGGTGGATGAGGAAAAACTAAAACGTGGGTTATCACTACTTGCGGAAGGTCCGATCAAACAGAGAACTCCCGAAAGGGTGGCCCATCGGAGGGCTGACCTCGTCCGCGAGAGATCGCTCCACGAGGTCGACGCAAGGATCCTCGATGATGGGAAAGGGGAGATCACGGTTCTCGCAGACGGTGGCCTTTATATAAAAGAACTCCTTCACGGCGATGAGGGTAGGACCAAACCGTCGCTCGCCTCGATCCTGGACCTCCAGATAGAGGTGGAGTCGCTGACGGTTCTGGACGTCCTAGACCGCACGGAATAACAGGATGGTGTATCCCATGGTAAGAAGGTCCAAGGGAATAATGACGAACACGAGGCGGATCTTCCGCAAGCATCCCAGGGAGCGTGGAATGGTTCCCATTACCAATTATCTCCACGAATTCGATGTGGGCGAGAAGGCGAACGTAGTGATAGATTCATCCAGTCAGAAGGGACAGCCTCACCGCAGGTACCATGGAAGGGTAGGAACCATAACCCGCAAGCAGGGAAGAGCCTACGTGGTGAGGATCGATCTACCCAGGTCCCACAAGGACCTGATCGTCCGACCGGAACATCTGAAGAAGATCAAGCAGTAGGTAACCAGAGGCCGAAAGTGGTGAATTCGGAAAGTATTTAATATCACTCATATACATCACCAAATCGCCCTGTGTTTGATACTGTTATCAGGTAATACAGCAGAAGGTATGTCGATGAACGAAGATGAAGAGAAGTTGCTCTCCCCCTCGGAGGTGAAGAAGATCATGGAGAAATCTTTCAAGGAGCCCACTGTGGTATACTCCGGACCAGAGGCGGATGATACAATGGTAGGATCTTTCCAGATGGTGGAATCTCCCGATGAGGTTGACCATGAGGAGATCGAGCTGAGCTTTGAGAAGAGGGCAACCCTGGAACAGGTGGAGAACCTTATCAGGATAAAGGGATCCGATCTCAAGAAGATGGTCAAAGAGCTTGGCGCTATCGAGAGGGTCACCAATGTCCACTCCTACAAGATCGCCGAGATCATGCCCAGGGATGAGACGGAGCTAAGGCCTATCTTCGCAAAGGAGAGATTTTCACTCACGCCAGAGGAGACCTCAACTATTTTAACGGTCATCGACAAGTACCGCTCCTGAGGCCGGGCTCAACATATCCAATTGGGGGGATCACAATGGAAGACTATGCCTACATACTCGATTATCTGCCTCAAGGCCACCCGGACAGGAAGACCTTCAGGAGGGAGCCCATAGCCTATGGTCTGGGGGATTACGAGTTCAAGCTTCTGGAATTGACCCCGCATGATAACGCGATCCTGAACATAGGTGAAAAGGCCTATATCGGTAAGGACCTGGAACAGAGAGACAAGATCCTTCACGTGAAGAGGAGGGTCAACTACATCGATCTAACCGCCGCTGCCCAGGCCGAGCTCCCGTATATCATCGAGGATATCATCACCAAGGAAATGGAGCGGTTCATCCGCTTCTTCAACGATGCTCAGGCCATCACCACAAGGCTCCACATGCTTGAGCTACTCCCTGGGCTGGGAAAGAAGACGATGTGGAATATACTCGAAGAGAGGAAGATCAGGCCCTTTGACTCTTTTGAGGATCTGTGTGATAGGGTATCCACGATCCATCATCCGCCTGAAAAGATACTTGCGAAAAGGATCATTCAGGAGATGGAGGATACACATCAAAAATATCATCTGTTCCTGAAAAGGTCATGATCGGCCGTTCGTGCCAGTATCTCCCTTGCCATCTTCGCCAATCCCTGGAGGAGGAAGGGTCGGACCGCTTTTGCCAGCACCCGTTCATACCAGATTACCCTGGAGCACTCGGAAAGACCGAGAGCAGATCGGAAAAAAAATGTCGGACCGATCATGATCTTCACGTGTTTTATTTTGTTTCTGTCGGACGATAAATTTTAATTTATCTTTACGATAAAAATATATATATTTATGTGGAGTACATTCGGCGGACTTTTCTTAATAAACTATAAATACATACGAAAGTATTGGAGGGAATGTCGTACGAAAGTGCGATGTCTGCCGTAGGGACGGGATGCATACGGGGGTCCGGGTAGGTTCCCAGAGAACGGATTTGACTAAAAAAAGGTCTTTCCATGCAGAAATTAACCACCAAAATATCAGTAAAACTCGAGCCAGATCAGCTGTACGACCTGCAGGAAGTTGCGGAGTCACAGGGTCTGACCGTTAGTAGATGTGTCCGTAAAGCAGTGGTCAGTTATATTCGGGAACATAATGAAGAGGGCGGTTCAAGCATACTCAGGCTTACGCTCACACGCCTGGAAAAAGAGGCCGTTGGATCCCTTGTGGATCTCGGGGTCATAGATGATCCCGAGGAGTTCTTCCACAAGGCGTTCATCGACTACATGGCAGAAGGGGTCAAGAAGCCATTGGAGACGTTGGATCGGATCAAGCAGCTCCGACCGGTTCCGAACAGGAGGCCCGGGACCCCTGTCCCTATAGATATCGAGGTGGATGGAGATGAAGGTGGGGAAGGGGAGGCGGAGGCTTCGAATAGGAAATGAGATACTCTGGAAGGCCCGCCAACTGGGGGGTTGTGCGGGCCTTCCCTTCAACTTCATGATCATAGTCAAGTCATGAGGGATGGATATGTCCGGTAGGCCGAAGAAAGAGAGGGGGACAAGAGAGCCCCAATTGCCCGATCATCGCGAGATCACCTCAAGATCACATACCAACGGTTCACAGGAATTATACATCCCTGTCATGAGGGGGAGCGTTGACCACCTTATCGACAGGATGAATAAAAGGGCCAGGAGGGACCCGAAGGTCGTGAGGAAGGCGTTGGAGATCTTGATCGGCCTCTCGCTCAAGGGTTACGAAGGCAAAAGCGTCGGTACGATATTTTTGATAGGGGATATGGACGGTGTGAGGAGGAATACCAATCAGCTCATTGCCAATCCGTTCAAGGGCTATTACAAGCGAATAAATTTAATGGACCCAAAGAACAGAAGGACGTTGGAGGCGTACTCTCAGCTGGATGGGGCAATAGTCATCGATGGGTTGGGAAACCTTTACTCCGCGGGGCGTGTGATAGATATCAAGGGTAGCCGGGAGAGGGGTTGCTCCGGCTCAGACCCCAACAGGATCAGCAAACGTGGTGGTGGGACAAGGGATCGTGCGGCCCTGTACATAACCACCGTTTCAAACACGCTTGCATTGACCCTTTCCTGCGATGGGGACCTGACCGTGTACGAGAAGGGCCGTTGTCTTGGCAAGATCCTATGGGAGGTCAGGACGCTGGGATCCGAGGAGGACCTCTATCGCCTGTTCGAGAGGGGTCAGTAGATGGGATGTTACCCTTCTCATCAGGTCAAATTACATATAAACCAACGTTTATCTAGGAAGAGAGCCGATAATCCCTTGTATGATCGTTCAGTTCCTGGCATCGAACTAAGAGGTGAATTTAGTTGAGCGGACCCGTTTGTCCCAATTGTGGGGAGGAGTTAGCAGATGGAGAGGAGGTGTGCTCCAAATGTGGGGAGGGGAAGGCTGTTCCACAACCGGAAGGTGCCCAAATCGTAGATCCAGGCCATGGTGAGGGGGGGGAGCCCATGTCATCCGATGAGGAGACGGCCCCCGAGGCCGACCCGGAGGAGGAGGGAACTTCAGATTCCGAGGAGAGCATGCTCAAGGACCTCATGGATAAGGTAAAGAGCGCTCAGGCTGAACTGGATAGTGACCTTGGCGGCGGCCTTGAGGATCTGAGGAAACGGGTGGGCGGGGTTGTCGACGTCATCGATAGGCTGGAGAACATGGATACGGCCCAGCCGCCTGAAGAGGCCCCACCGGAGGAGAAGGAGCCCGAAGACACGGCCCAGCCCCCGGCGGAGACCCCTCCAGAGGAGAAGGAGCCCGATGATGCGGCCCCCGGGAAGGACCAGGATGATATCCCTGATACCCAAAAGGAAGGGGCTGAGGAGGTTCCCATCCCCGAGGTGACCATTTCGGATGCAGTCCCCATGGGACATTTCGAATTCCCCACAGAGTCGCCCTACGAATCCATGAAGCTCTCGACCGAGCAGGATGACGGGGAATTCGAGGGAGAGGCGGACCTCGCATATGGGTCGGTGGACGTCGATCCCATCACCGACAATCTGATCGCCCTGATCAGGTTGAGGAGGAACGAGGGGGACCTTCAAGAGGCAATGGAGCTGCTTGAAATGGCCTCCGAGCTCTCCCCCAACGATCAGAGGATCAGCGAGGAGATGAAGATAGTTGAGGCCGTGCTGGAGAAACAGGTGGATACCAGCATCATATCCGGTGACGATATAACCAAGACGACGGTGCTCGCAGAGGAGCTGACCGATACCATCTCCCAGCTGGAGGAGAGTGCTTCATCGGCGATATCACAGCTCGAGCGCCTGCTCGATACGACGGACAGAACGAGAGAGGATGTCATCGCGGTTGAGGATAAGCTGAAGGATTCGGTCCTTTCATTCAAGGAGAAGAGGTTCCATAACTCCCAGAAATTGGCAAAAGAGGGTATGGAGAGGATAAAAGAGATCATACAGGAGGCAATGGACGCCTCCACACAGGAGAACATAGATATCGCAAGGGACCTGATGGCGGAGCTGGAATCCTCGAAAAAGAGTGAGGATCAGGAGCTTTTTTCGTCGCTGGATGAGACGTTCAATGAGGGGGTAAAGGCGTTCCTGTCCGAGGAGTTCGAGAGGTCCAATCTGCTCTCCCGGGAGGTGATCCGCAAGATCCTGGACCACCGGGACCCCGAGGCGGGTGAGATCAAGGAACAGATCCTCTCGTACAGAAGGGACCTCTCGGCACAGAAGGACCTGACATTCCTTGAGGATGAGATCAGCGATATCGAATCCGTTCTCAACGTGGCCGAAAAAATGGTCAAGAAGAGGAGATACTCGGATGCCAAAAAGCTCCTGGTAAGGATAGAGGGTACCGTCGGCGAGGTCCAGGCGAAGAGGGAGTTCTTCCTGAAGGCGAAGGAGATGAGGATCAAGATCACCAACCGATTCGAGAGGCTTGAGGGGATAGACGATTCCATCAAAGGGTATCAGAAGAAGGTGAAATACCTCAACATGCTATTTGAAAAGGAGAGGTTCGAGGACCTGATATCGCTGGGGAAGGATATCGAGGAGGCATTTGACCAGGTGGAGGAAACAAAGCAGAAGGCGGATGCGGATTCCCTCATGCGGTCGCTTGATGAGGTGGTGAAGAAGGCGGGGGAGCTCTACGAGAGATTGGAGTACATAAGCAGATACGATCTGATCAAGGGCAGATATGAGAGGGGGGAGTACTCCTCGATACTACAGGAGGGGAGGGCCCTCCTGAACGAGATGAACATCAAGCTCAAGACCCAGTTCCTGGAAAGGGCTCAGAGGGTCTCCTCCATGATAATTGAGGCCAGGTTGTTATCGACGAAACTGGAGGCGATGGGCTCCGACCCCGGCGATCTCATGGATGAACTGAAGAAAGCGAGGAACATGATCAAGGGCGAAAGGTACGGAGAGGGGATCAAATTGATGGAGGATGTGCTCTCCAGAATGGGAGAGATGGCCGTCAAAAGGGGTGAGTTCCTCGAGGTCTTCCTGTCCATCCATCGCGATTCCCTTGAGGTCATCATGGATAGATACAGGGATGAACCCCAGATGTTCCTGATCAGGAGCAAACGGATACCGTTCATAAAGAAGCTGACGGACCTGGGGAGATACAGCAAGGCCCTGGACCTGTATCGCGAGCTTGGGTCCAACTTCCCGAAGATCCTGACAAAAGGCGATATGAAAGCGCGCATCGAGACGGAGATGAACGAGCTCAAGTTCGACATATACACCAGAAAGGATGAGGGCATGGATATTACCGAGCCCCTATCGTTCTACAAAACGGCGCAGAAGAGCTTTACGGACGGATCCCTCATCGAGGCGGAGTATCTGACACTTCTCAGCAGGAAATACATGGACAATCTACTGGGGGGCGGGCCGACGAAGGTGCCGGTCTGACCGTCGTTAGAAAATATT
>JAUVCY010000215.1 GCA_030595585.1 Thermoplasmatota archaeon | reverse complement strand
CCTATTTTTTCCTCTTCAACCGCCTCATCTTATTGTATCTGGGGAGGTAGAGTTTATACAGGGATGTGAGGAGGAATATTGCAGAATATGCTGAGAATACGAGCAGGATCATTATCAGCAGGATGAACTCCCTGATGGAGGGGATATTGATCAGGAACACCGCCGTCAGCCCCATGACCATCGTCGTGGTGGATTCGATGAACGACCAGCCCGAGGTCTCCGTGGCATACCTTACCGAATCCAGGGAGAAATTCTTCTCTCTGATCCTCTCCGTTATGTGGATAGCGAAATCAACGCCAATTCCGATAACGATCGATCCAATGAGGGCGGTGAAGAGGTTGAGGTCTCCCGAGAACATGCTCTCGCCCGGGGCGATAAATTCCCCCGTGTTCCCCACCATCCAGATAGCGAAATACTGCCAGAATACAACCACGATCACGGGAAACATCGTTATCAGTGAGATCCTCCATGAGCGGAACACCACAAGAAGGAGCAGGAACACCATTACAAGGGCCATCAACGTGGATTGATTGGCGTTCTTTAGGACCACCTCGTTGATGGTGACCAGGACCGCGCCGAACCCGGAGAGAGGCGATGCGGAATCGGCCCCCTCTCTTGCCGTCATATCGTAGTGATAATCGATAGCATCGTTCACTTCGTTGACGGCCACCTCGGTCTCTATGATGTCCATGTTGGGCATTGTGAGGTAGACGATCGTTTTCGAGTAGTCGTCGTTGATCAGCATCCCCCGGATCTCCTGCCCCATGGAGTTGTAGAAAACGTTTACCATGAAGATGTCGGCCGATTCATTAAGCGCAGCATTCAGGACTTCATTATCCGGGACATTCTGCAGGGCGTGCCAGAAACTCTTACGAATGACGTTGTTCTGTATGTAATCGTCGAAGATCTTCCAGAGATCGAAACCTGGAATTTCCACCGGATATGCCGTGAGGTATTCCCGAAGCTGTTGATAGAAGAGCGTGTCGGTGAAATCCGGTATCTGTATCATCTTCATGATCTCCACGATGGAGATCGCCTCCACGTTGTCGATACCGGTATCGTCCCCTCCCTGGCCGTTGAGATCACGCATGAGAAGGTTGATAATGTACAGGACATCGAAATCCTTCATGCTGCCCGCGATACCATCATCTCGTCCGTCCATGTCATCGTCGATGGATGGTTCTCCCCTGATGAGCACCAGTCCGATCTGTCCGGAATTGAAGGTATCCGACTGCTCCCCCATCTTCTGGACGACAGGTTCGTCATCGGGGGAGAGCGCCATGTAGTCCATGTTCGCCTCGACTATGGAGAATCCGCCAACGGAGATGCCCGTGCCCGGGATCTCCGACATGGGGGCCAGAGCGAAGGAGAGGATGGCCAGCAGGATGCCGCCCACGAGCAGCTTCCTGCTGTGCCTGAGCGGAAGGTCTCCCAGCTTGATCTTGCCCAGCCTGCTCCTCCCCTTCTTCCCACTCTTTTTCCCTCTGCCCACGATCTCGTCACCTTTGACCTTCTTGTAGTTGGTCCATATTATAAGCGAGGGTGTGAGCAGCATCGTCGTGACGTAACAGGCCAGGATGCCCGTTGCGAGGCCGAAGCCCAGCACCTTCATCGTTGCCATATCCACGGTCAGCATGGCACCGAACCCGAATGCGGTGGTCATGGCGGAGAGAAAGATCGCTTTCCCCGTGGTACTTAGAGCGACCCTTATACGTTTCTCCTTGTCCGCAACCCCTTCCTCCTCGGAGTATCTGTTCGCGATGTAGAGGCCGTAGGCTACCCCAAGCGCGATGATTATCGGTGCGACCAGCACCACCTGCGGAGTAAGTACGGGTAGGAACAACCCCATCATCCCGTAGGCGATAATCAGTGAGAATAGGACGGGTATCAACGTGACCGGCCATATCTTCCAGGTCCTGTGGAAGATCAGCAGGGATGCCGCCACAAGGGCGATCGCCCAGGGGAGGATGGTCTTCATCTCAAGCATGGTCCTGTCCGAGATCATTCTGGCCAAGGGGGTGGGTCCCGTCAGCGTCATTCTGCAGTGGACCTCTCCCCTCTCGTATCTTTCCATCCACTGGTCGGTGGTGTCCTCCGATCCGGGCCTCACTCCAGGGTCCACGAAGTAGGGTTCTATCCTCTCGTTGATATCGGCGATCAGCTGTTTCTGATCCACACTCTGGGATAGGCCGATCAGGACCAATGCTGAATCGTATATCCCATCCCCGTTGATATCCGCGACAAGAGAGCTGAGGTTCTCGGGACCGATCTCGTAGAAGAGGCGGTCCAGGAGAAGCTGGTCATCTGGGATAGAGTAATTGCCGGGAATGTTGGGATTGATGTATCCTGATATCAACCCCCTCGACTCGTTGGCGATCGCCTCGTAGACCGCGCTTGGAGCCTGGTACATGGTCTTGATGAGGGTCGCGATCGAGAAACAGTAGATAACTCCGTCATTTACGCCCTTGTCGGTCTTGTCGGGGTTGAGCGTGTCCTCCAGGTTGGAGATCTCCTTCAGTACCTCCACATTGGTGATATTGGTCTCATCGGTGGGATCGAACTTGTTGTTCGTCTCGACGAACACGTTCGCCATGTCAGTGGACCAATCCGTCTTCATCTCCATGAGGACCAGTTCAGCGTCCGATCCGCCAGGTAGATATACCTCGAAATCAGCCCTGATCTTCTCGTTCATGGCAAGCTCGGGATCGTTCCCTGCGATGGCCTCCCTGAGGTATCCCGATCCCGCCATCCCGTAGTAACCTATCATCAATGAGGCGACAATGGTCAGGACGAATACGGTCTTTCTCCACCTGAGGATCGTCTCCATTATGGCCTCCGCCGGCCTGCTCTTGAACATCCTCTGGGAGTACTCCTCGCCTTTGTTGTCCAGCTTCTTGAGCCTGACCCCGGTCTCCCTGAAAAGGACCCTGGCCTTTTCGGAATATTCCGGGGCCCGCGTCCCTATCTTCGAGACTACCCGGTCCAGAGTTTCCTCTACGTCATCCGCTGCCCGTCTGCGATCTCTGTCGGGGTCTTGAGGGCCCGGGTATCGTCCCCTCCAACCTTCTCCAGTATCTTCGCGTCCATGCCTGGCCAAGTGTACACCTTTACGATTGATGGTAACGGTGCTCTAAATCCCTTTCATAATAGATATAGTTGTGGAAAAAGGGCGAAAGGAGAGGCCATCCGAGATCTCTAAAAGGGGTTTACTCGACGTTCTTGATGGCGGCCCTGGAATAGAAATATGAGATGCCCAGCGATATCAAAATGCCCACGATCAGGCCGATGGCCACGCTCATCTCGGGGGTCCCGTTCCCCGGGAGCTTCGAGGCCACATCAAACATATAAAAGAACGCAACAATGACGGGTATGACGAGGATGGACCACAGCACCATACTGTAGAAGAACCAGACTCCCGATCTGATGAGCTTTCCATCTTTTTTCGGAGTCTGTTCGGAGCTTGTGATCTGCATGTTGTGTGCCACCTGCGAGGGAGAGTGTACTTTTACCCTCTTATATATATTTAACGACGATCGAACGGGAAGTTCACATGCAGTATCTGCCGCTTTTCAGGTCTGTATCAAGCCCCATCATGCCGGGATCCGCATCGATGCTCCCCTCGTCCATCTGGTCCATATTGACGATGATCTCCACAAGCATGTTGACCATATCACGGAGCTCTCTCACCTCTGCCCTCAGCTCCTCGATCCCTTTGATAACCTTCTCTTCCCCTTCGCTCATGAGATCACACCATTCCTTTTTCACGTGGAGACATCTGTAGGAACTACCCTGGTCCAAGTCTGTGAGATTCGAAGTATCCCCGTCGTGTATTTAGTTATTTTGGTATTGTCTGCCTTCGCCGATGGGCGTTACCCTCGTTCATCAGGGAGAGGCGCCATTTCTAAATAATCGGTACATGATGTGGGGGCGGTGAGAATTTGCCTGGAGGAACCCTGTCCGTGGAGGTCGTTCAGAAAAAGCATGAGAGACATGACGTGGCGGGCAATCTCCTGCTGATCGAGAACGCCGTCAGGGATTCGGCCGCCGATCTGATAGTATTTCCGGAGATGTTCCTCACCGGATACACCATTGGCGATGACGTATTTCAGATGGCCCTGGAGAGCACCTCCTCCCTTTTCGATCCACTGAAAAAGATGCTATCGGAGAG
>JAUVCY010000222.1 GCA_030595585.1 Thermoplasmatota archaeon | reverse complement strand
AGGACCACCATGTCCGTCGAGATCTCCAGCAACTTTCCCGTCGTGGTGTCGAAGACGTCCATCTTCAACCCATCTCCTTTCATTCTAACCTCGGACGGGCGCCCCCTGAAGAAGTTCGCCTCCTTCCTGATCCTGCCGTAGAACTCCTCGTACCCCTTGCCGAAGGATCGGATGTCGGTGTAGCAGATGTTTATCTCCGAATCCTTTCCAAGCTTCTCCTTGAGCAGGTAGACGTGCTTCAGTGCGCTCATGCAGCCTATCCTGCAGCACCACGAGCACTGGGTCTCGTCCCTGGACCCCACGCAGAGGATGAAGGTAACGCTCTTCGGGGCCTCGCCGTTCGAGGGGCAGAGGACCTTGCCCGCGGTCGGGCCCGAGGAGCTGATCAGCCTCTCAAGCTCCAGCGTGGTGATGACATCCTTGTAATTGTCATATCCGTATTCGTAAAGGGCGGCCCCGTCGACCAGATCGTACCCGGTGGCCACGATTATCGACCCCACGTTGAGATCCAGGATCTCCTCCTTCTGATCGAAGTCGATCGCCCCCACCTCGCAGGCCTCAACGCAGAGCGGGCCGTCGCCGCATTTTCCGAACCTGAGATAGAGGCAGGAGTCGGGGTCTATGGTGGTCTTGAGTGGGATCGCCTGCGGGAAGGTCATGTAGACGGCGCTCCTCTTGTTCATGTTGAAGTTGAACTCGTTATCCACCCTGTCCTTCATCCTGCATGCCGAGACGCAGTCCGTGCACCCGGTGCATTTGTCGGTGTCGATATATCTGGGTTTTTTTCTGACCTTCACCTTGTAATTGCCGATGGACCCCTCTACGCTCTCGATCTCGGAGTAGGTGAGAAGGTCGATGCGGGGGTGGTTTTGGACCTCCATCATCTTCGGGGTCAGGATACAGGATGAGCAGTCCAGCGTGGGGAAGGTCTTGTCCAGCTGTGACATCTTCCCGCCTATGGACGGCTCCTTCTCCACCAGGTGTACCTTGTACCCAGTGTCGGCGAGGTCAAGGGCCGCCTGTATGCCGGCTATTCCCCCTCCCACCACCAGGGCCACCGGTGTGACCTTCGTCCTGGAGCTTTCAAGGGACTCGTCCATGAGCGCCTTGATGGCCGCTGCCCTGACCAGGGCCTTCGCCTTCTCGGTCGCCCTGACCTTGTTGTCATGGGCCCAGGAGCACTGCTCCCTTATGTTGGCGATCTCAAGGTTGTATGCGTTGACGCCCCCGTCCTTTGTCACCTTTCTGAAGGTGTGCTCGTGCATCCTTGGTGAGCAGCAGGCGACGACCACGCCGCCCAGGTCGTGCTCCTTGATGGATTCCTTGATCAAGGTCGCCCCGACGTCGGAGCACATGTACTTGTAATCCGTACTGAACTCCACACCGTCCAGCCCTTTCGCGTACTCGGCAACGTCCTCGACATCCACCATGGAGGAGATGTTGATCCCGCAGTGGCAGACGAAGACACCCAGCTTCTTCATTCCTCCCCACCCCCCTTCTTGGCCCCAAGGTCGTTCACGGGGCTCCTGTTCAAATGCCATCCCAGTTTCTCCCGTTCTATGCCGAAGGCCTCCCCCATCAGCTGGGTGAGGTAGAGCGATGGGACCTTGAGCTTGGTGGCGACCACCTCGCCGGCCTTCTCCTGTTTTGAATCGAACATCTTCTGGCACCAGGGGCAGACGTCGACCAGGCCGTCGAAACCCCTGTCCTGCACCGCCTGCAGCTTCTGCCCGGCCTTGGCGAGGGCGGTATCGGGATGGTTTGCGGTCAGCAGGGCCCCACAGCAGTCAAGCTTCTCGGGGTAATACTCGGTCGTGGCCCCCAGTGCGTGGATGATGGCATCCATCTTCTGAGGGTTCTCCGCGTTGGTGGGCCTTCCGATGTCGCTGGGCCTGTGAAGGTGGCATCCGTAATGGGGGGCCAGGTTGAGGCCTTCAAGGGGCTTCTTGACCGCCTCCTTGATCCGGTCCAGTCCGATCCTGTCGTGAAGCAGGTCCACGGTGTGGAGGATCTCGATATCGCCGCTGTAGGTAAGGGACTCCGCCTGCAGTTTCTGGTTGACCTTGGTGCGAAGCTCCCTGTCCTTGCTCAACACGTGCTTTGTCTCGCTCAGGGCGAAGTGGCACATGGGGCATGGGACCAGGAGGTCATTGCCCTCCTTCTCGGCTATCGCTATGTTCCTCGCGGAGAGATAGAGGGTCAGGAACTGGTTCACGGACTTCATGGGTTCCCCGCAGCAGGAAAGGTTCTTCAGGTCGATCAGCTCAACATCGAGGTGGGACAGCACCTCCCTGAGGGAAAGCTCATAGGCGTACTGTTCCGTGGGCATCAGACATCCAGGATAGAGGGAAAATGTGCTCATAACGACCGCCTCACATCTTCTCCATGGCCACGCCGGCAAAGGCCATCTGGAACATGGCCGCGTCCATGGGTTTCGAGAGTTCGGGGAGACCCAGATCCTCCCTCTTCACCACCTTTCCATCGCCCAAAGGGACCTCTTGAACATCCTGAAGGAGCCCCATTGTCATTATCGATTGGAGCCATGCCGTGTATGCTCCGGGAACCTGTTGGCCGTTCGCCACGGCCAGATTCTTCAACGTGAAGAGGATATCGACCGGGGAGACGTTCTGGGGGCACCTCTCCCTGCACTTGAAACAGCTCATGCAGGTCCAGATGATGTCCGAGTTCACCATCTCATCGATCAAGCCCCTTTTGAGGAGGGCGACGATCTTGTGGGGCTCCAGCTCCAGGAGCTTGTGGGCCTCGCATCCTGATGTGCATTTGGCACATTGATAGCACGAATCAGCCACCTCGTCTATTATCTTAAAAAGCCTTTCATTGATCTCTTTTTTACTGCCCAGCTGGGTCTCGGCCATTGAAGTAAGATCTATAATGGACATTCGGTTGGACCTAATGGGGATTTTAGATATAACTGTTTTCGAACTGGACAGACATATAAGGGGTGTTTCTTAAATATGATCAGAATGAAAAAACGATAGATACGCTGGGAGGCAAATCAGGTCTCCGCCCCCCTCCGATCATCCATTGGGTCACTGCTTCTTCAGCTCTTCAATAAGCCTTGGGACCACCTTGTAGAGGTCCCCCACTATCCCGTAGTCCGCGGATTTGAATATTGGCGCGTCCGCGTCCTTGTTTATCGCGACGATTATCGAGGAATCCCTCATCCCCGCGATGTGCTGGATCTGCCCCGAGATACCGCAGGCTATGTAGAGCTTCGGCTTGACCTTGTGTCCAGACAGGCCTATCCAGTTGTCCTCCGAGAGCCACTTCAGGTCCGCGGCTATCGGCCTGGAGCAGCCCAGGGTGTGGCCGTTGATCACCTCGGCCAGCTCCTCTATCATCTTGAGGTCCTCCCTGTTCTTGAGCCCCCTGCCCGCCGCGATGATGATCTGTGCATCCTCGACGTTCACGCCCTGGCTGACCATCTCCTGTACCTTGGCAACGATGGATGCATATTCGCCGACCTGATAGGTCTTTTTCTCCACCTCGCCGCTCCTTCCATCGTCCTTCTCAAGAGGGTCGAAGGCCTTGCAGGGCACCGTTGCGATCTTCACCTCGGAGTTGAACCTCTCCACGGAGACCGCGTTCCCGCTGTAGACCACCCTTTCAACCGTGAGCTCTCCCGAATCGAGGTATACCCTGTTGCAGTCGATTATGCATCCGGCCCCTATCTTTCCGCCCAGCCTCGATGCGAGCTCCTTTCCAGCCTTGGTCGATCCTATCAGGACGATGTTGGACCCGGCCTCCTCGATGGCCCCGGCGAGGATATCGGCGTACTCCTCGGCCTTGAAGGCCTCTGGGCCCCCTTCGGCCACGATTACCTTATCTGCACCGTATTTTATCAGTTCATCGGCGGTGTCTCCAGGTCCGATCACCACTGCGGTAACATTCTTTCCAAGCGCGTCTGCCAGCTCCCTGCCCTTCGCCAGGAGCTCCCTCGTCAACTTCTCATTATCGGAATATACAAGCACCATCATAACCACCTCAGTTGAGCACTCCATCCTTGGCAAGCATCTCCACCATCTTCGG
>JAUVCY010000328.1 GCA_030595585.1 Thermoplasmatota archaeon | reverse complement strand
GGGATGCGAGCTTTCTGTAGGGTGTGGGTGAGAACTCGACGGCGTGGATGTTGTTGGATGGGAACAGATCGGAGATGTGGGAGACGGTGGTACCCTGGGCCGCACCCAGGTAGAGGATATCCCCTTTTGGGATCTCCGGTAGGCCGTCCCTTTTTATCAGGGCTGAAAGTTTGGACCTCCATGGGACCCACTCCCTGAAGTGTGCGCCCTTAACGCATATGACCTCCTCCCCGTATTCACTGTGCCCTCCCATGAGGTCGCGTGTGTACAGCTTATCGCCCTTTCGCAGGAGATTCCCTATCAGTTCCGTTGGCATCGTCCGAGTAATGGCTCTTTTGGATATATACCTTATAGCCGACAAATGGTCGACGGTTAGACAGGCTATAAGGTCAGACCAAAACAAATAATCCAAATCTCCGATGTTTTGGTCGTATGGAAGCGCCTGTAGCATTGAATTCAAAAACCGCAATTTAACGACGGGAGGAATTCAATGCAGGAAGGGAGCACGAAGATCAGCAAATAAAAGGAGAGTGCTCCTGGCAGAAGTTGGCCAGAACATCCGGTCAACCCTCCGGGACAAATATTATATATTCAGGTGGTGGAGAGGGAACGGGAGATCGATTTGAGGGAAAAGGGACATCCCCCGGAACCGGAGGAAAGGCCAGGAGAGCCAGTAGGCGTTGTTTTTGGTACCGTGGGTTCCCTCAACTTCAGGTGCATCCTGAGGGACCCCGAGGTCAAGGAGATGGATCACGTTCAGGTGTATCATCCAACCGTGGGCTGGGTTCTGGGGATGGTGGATTCCATTGAACTCCAGTCGGACCTCTCCCAGGAGGGGGCCCTGGTGGACCTCTCCGGGAGCGATGCGAGGGCGACCTGGAGGAGGGTCGCCAGGATCTCCATGATAGGAAGGAGGGAGGAGAGCGGCCCCATATTCCGACCCCTGACCCCTGTCCTTCCCGCATCGAAGGTCTACAGGGCGGATGAGGATATGCTCAAGAGGACGTTGGGCCTTCGCCTTGATAGAAGCGAGGGCGTTTACGTGGGCAAGATATTCCACACCGACGTGGACGTGGTGCTGGACCCCTCGGAGCTTGTGAAAAAGCACGTGTCCATAATAGCGAAGACGGGTTCGGGCAAATCATACACCTGCGGGGTGCTGATAGAGGAGCTCTCCGACAAGGGGATCCCCGTGGTCGTTCTGGACCTCCATGGGGAGTACCACTCGCTGATGTCTCCCAACCTGGATGACGATCAGTACCTGAGGATGAGGAGGTTCGACATCGCCCCCGAGGGCCTATCCGAGAGGTTGTCCGAATTCTCCTTCATGCCGTCCGATGATGACGGGGAGGGCCCCCACCCCATTGGGATAGACATCAAGGGGTTCAAGGCGGAGGAGCTTCTTCAGCTGATGGGGATCAGGAACATGGGAGTGGGGACATCGATCCTGTACAATGCGCTGAACACGGCAAAGGAGGTCCTGGATGATGCCTATGATCTTTCGGACGTGTTGTCGATCGTGGAGAACGACCACAATCCCGCCAAATGGAACATTGTGAACGGCCTTCAGCACCTCCTCTCCATGCCGTTCTTCAGCTCCCCCAGCACGCCTCTTTCGGAGATGGTGCAGAAGGGCAGGATATCGATCATAGGACTCGGAGACGTTCCATTGGACCAGCAGCAGATCGGCGTGGCGGCGCTGGTTAGAAGGCTCTACATTGCAAGGAGGGAGGGCGCCATTCCACCGTTCATGCTGGTGGTGGAGGAGGCGCACAACTTCTGCCCCCAGACGGGGCCTGCGGTGACCAAGGAGATCATCAAGACCATAGCCTCCGAGGGTAGGAAGTTCGGACTGGGATTGATGGTGGTGACGCAGAGGGCCGCCAAGGTGGACAAGAACGTATTATCCCAGTGCGGGACCCAGATCATAATGAAGGTCACAAACCCCAATGATATCAAGGCGATCATCTCGTCCGTTGAGGGGCTCGATACCAGGATGTCAGACGAGATACAGAGGCTTCCCGTGTCCATCGCCATCGTCGTTGGCGGGAACGTATCCAATCCGATATTGACGGAGATCAGAATAAGAAGGACCAGGCACGGGGGGGATGAGGTGGAGGTCCTTTCATAGAGGGATTGCGATAACTATTAGTTGGACGCAACGCTTCAATGCTCATGAAGGAGATCAACAGGGAGATCACCGATGAAAGGATGAAAAAGTACCTGGATACCACGAAGAGGGCTTTGGAGAAGGTGGAGATCGCCCCCCCCAAGAAAAGCCATTTGCGCAAGATCGGGCAGGATTTTCTGGATATGGCCACTGCATATTACAACGATGCTACCGTCTTTGCACGCGATGGTGATCACGTGCTCGCCTACGGGGCCGTCAACTACGCACACGGTTGGCTGGACGCGGGTGCGAGGATGGGGCTCTTTGACGTTGGCGAGGATGATCAGCTTTTCACCCTGGCCGAATGAGTGTTTGTTTTGATGGGGAACCTATTTATCCCAACGTCAGTTATCTGTTGGCATGCTCAAATTTCCGCTTAATAAAAAGAAAGTTATCTCCACGGGCGTTCCTTCCCTGGACAAATCCCTGGA
>JAUVCY010000266.1 GCA_030595585.1 Thermoplasmatota archaeon | reverse complement strand
TATACTACGTGTTCTGGTCAGATGACGATGCGGGCAACTGGGCAGGCACATCTGAAAGAACGATAACCATCTTCGATGATGACAGGCCAACCTTCTCCTCGGACATCACACCTACAACGGCGACCACGGGTGAGAAGGTGACATTCAGCATTGATATTGATGATAATATCGAGGTTTCCTCCGTCTACCTGGAGTACTGGTTCGGCAACTATCAGGAGGTCAACATCTCCTTATCGGGAAGCGGTACATATTCGAAAACAATTGACATTCCGACCGAGGGCCTTGATACTCTGCATTACTTCTTCAGCGCTATAGATAGCTCGGACAACTGGGGAAGCACATCCACCAGCGACATCACCATCAGCGACAACGACCTACCGGTGTTCGGCACGGATAACACCCCGAACTCCGCAACCACAGGCAACGGACTGACCTTCTCCATAATGGTCAAGGACAACGTGGGCATTTCAGATGTCAGGCTTCTCTACTACCAGGGATCGAGCCCGCAGATGAACATCTCCGTTCCCGGTGGTCAGTACAGGAACCACACGATCACCGTTCCGTACAACGATTCCTCGGATTACTCCTACATGTTCCAGGCCGTGGACACCTCTGGAAACTGGATATCAAGTTCATGGAGCAGCGTTACGATAGAGGACAACGACGACCCTGTCCTGCTCTCAGACCTCACACCAACCGTGGCAGGCACCGGAGACACCATGACCTTTGTGATAACGGCCTCGGATAATATCGAGGTCAATACCGTCGAGGTGGAGTACTGGTTCGGGTCCGGTGGACATTCGACCCTTCTCCTCTCCCTGGATGAGAGCTATTCAGGTTCCATCATCATACCGTTAAGCAGACTTGACCCAATGTACTATTTCATCACCATCAAGGACAGCTCGGATAACACCGTTACATCCGACACGTCGATGGTGGAGGTGCTCGATAACGATAGGCCGAGGATACTTGATATCCCGGTAATACCCGTATCGGCTCCCACCGGAGCGGTGCTGACACTTGATCTGTCAACAAGCGATAACATCGGCGTTGATACGGTATGGGCAGAGTACTGGTTCGGCACTAACCCTGCCCATGAGAACATCACTCTGGAGTCCCCCTCACCAACCTACAATTTCAGACTTCAGATACCATTTGATTCCCTGGAGACCCTCCACATTATATTCAAGGCGAACGACACCTCTGATAACTGGTTCAACATGGACATGATATCAATCCTGGTATACGATAGCATTCTGCCTGTGGTTGTTAACGATACAACGCCTACGGATGGAACCACAGGTGATGCCTTTGAGTTCTCCCTTGAGGCCTCCGATAACATCGGGATCTCCACGATAGATGTGGAGTACTGGTTCGGAGAAGGGCCAGCTGTTAAGGTGGAAATGACCGGATCTGGCTTATACACCGTGGGAACCACATTGCCTTCAGACAGCCTTGAACCACTGAACTACAGGTTCATTCTCACGGACGGATCCGGGAATGTCAATATCACCGGGGATATGACCGTCACGATCATCGATAACGATGGACCGGCGCTAACAGAGGACCTGACGTCATCCACCGGAACGACCGGAGATGACCTCGAATTTGTGGTCTCAGCATTCGACAACGTCGGTATTGATAATATCAACGTGACCTACTGGTTCGTAGATGGAGGGGAATACGTGATCACCCTATCTCCGGGATCAAGGTTCACCGGATCGATATCTCTCCCGTCAGGAACCTATACCACACTGACATATTCGATCACCATCACCGATACGTCGGGCAATACGATGATATCCGGTGATGCCGGGGTGACGATCGTAGATGACGACCTGCCTGAACTGCTCGAAAGCGTTGTCCCTTTGACCGTAACCACACCAGGGGCCATTGAGGTCTCCCTGAACGTCACCGATAACACCGGGATCTCTGAAATTGTCCTGACCTACAGACTTGGGGGGTCGGATGTCGAGGAGATTACCATGGTCCTGATAGATGGGATCTATTCGGCCGTCATAGACCTTCCTGACAGCTTCGCAGGAACGGCACATCTCTCCTTCAGGGCGGTGGATACCACCGGGAACGTACTGGAAGGTGAGCTCCCGGACGTCCTGGTGATAGACGGCATTGACCCTGTCATACAGGAGATCGAGGACCTTAACGTAACTGCCGGAGATCTTATCGAGGTCTATCCCGAGGTGAGCGACAACGTCGGTGTGGTTGGTTTCGAATGGACCGGAATTCCAATCGGGTCGGACAGGGGTTTCCTTGTGGGGTCCATCGCTGTACCCGGCCTTTACGAGGTGGTCTTGACCGTTCTTGACGAATCGGGTAATTCTGCTTCAATGAACTTCACGGTCTTGGTTGGAGAGATTCCAACTGATGATAAAGATGGGGACGGCATGCCTGACGCGTGGGAGGATGAGAACGGATTGAACAGCTCGGATCCTTCCGATGCAGTGCTCGATCCGGACGAGGATGGGCTCACCAATCTCATGGAATATCTACTGGATTCGGATCCAAACGTATCCAACAGGGAGGGGCCCCCCGCAGATGACCAGGATGAGGATGGGATGTCCGATATCTGGGAGGATGAGAATGGACTTGATAGTACCGATCCCGCGGATGCGTCCCTCGATCCCGATGATGACGGGTACACGAACCTCATTGAGTACCTCAGGGAGACCGATCCAAATGTTGCAGAGAAGGATCCAGCCGGGAAGTACGATGAGGAAACCTCGTACCTCACGCTCGCCATCCTCCTGTTGACCGTCGTCCTCGTGGAAGCCGTTCTCCTTGTGTTCCTCTTTGTGAAAAAGGGAGGCTCCTCCCCGCCCCCGGAGATGGAGGAGGATAAGGTTCCAATCGAAGAGGAAGAACAGCTCGATCAGGTGGAGGAGTTGGATGAGCTCTCCGAGATAGAGGAGGAGGTCGAGTTCCTGGAAGAGTTCGATGATGAGGAACTGGAACCGTGATCGAGCGTTCTCTTGATCCTTTCCTGATCGTAAGAGGTATTAGTTAATTTTATATTTATTGAACATCCATTACAGAAATTGAAGGCAGTCCCCATGGATGACCTTCAAGAGATATTGCCATAGGGTGGTCTCAGGTCTGGGAGGGAATGCAACATGGGCCCTGAACTTGAAAAAGAAAATATTGAGGTGGATGGTGCAGCCGGGGATATCAAGGCCACCAAACTGGGCTTGAAGAGGGTTCAGATAGCGCTGATCGCCTCGCTTGTCACATTGATCATAGGTTTCATTACAACCCTCTATTTCGATCACATCTTCCAGAGCGGGAGCATCGATGAACTGGAGAAGTTTAGGGTCGTATCCATCGTTTCCGGTTTTGTTCAACTGGGCATCATGATATTCTATCTGATCTTC
>JAUVCY010000211.1 GCA_030595585.1 Thermoplasmatota archaeon | reverse complement strand
GG
Organism: Thermoplasmatota archaeon; assembly: GCA_030595585.1. Taxonomy (GTDB): domain Archaea; phylum Thermoplasmatota; class Penumbrarchaeia; order Penumbrarchaeales; family Penumbrarchaeaceae; genus JAGLEG01. Next base: position 4,240 of record JAUVCY010000211.1, on the reverse strand, counting down.
TGATGCGGTCCTGAGGCCGGGAGAGGAGATCGACGTGAGGATGGATATCTCCATACCCCACCATATCGGGGATTTTACGTATATCGAGGAGACAGATCATTGGGATGAAGGGGGGAAGGAACCTTACGGTGACGGCGGTATCAGATCGGTGAGACAGGGGTTCGACATAGGTAGCGTGATACCCTACATTGACATGTACCCACAGGATAGGGGGATCAGCCATACATTTGACCTATTCAACGTCACCAGGGACGTCATGTTCTACGCCGGTTTCGTCGATGATTACATGAAGAATGACATCTCAATGGACCCCTCATCGGAACACTTCTACCCTTACTGGCTGGCAAACGACATCAGGACGGGGTCCATCACCACGCTTATCAGCCTTGAAAAGTCCGAATACCTCTCCATTCTCGAGGTGGAGAACGTCACGGTGTTCGATCCTGGGTCGGGGTCATTTTCCCTTGAAATTGGCTCAAATGGGAAAGATGTTGAGCGATCGATCAAGGGCGGAGGATCGGCGGAATTCCCCCTCACGGTCGAGAATACAGGGGACATGGATATCCTGATCGTGCTGGACTGCTACGTGACCATGTACAGCGACCGCGACTGGGAATGTATGGTATTGGACCTTCCCGTGGACCCTTTCATGGGCAAACCCTACATCCAACTTGGGGCTGGGGAAACGAGAGATCTGACGCTGAAGGTAGGGTCCAGCAATCGCTCCATAGAACGCTCTTTCAACATCATCGTGGTGGGAACGGAGATCGGGAGCGGATCATACCATCACTCCTCCATCTCCAACGGGATCGTCACGGTGAACGAGGCGAGGACAACTGACAATACCAACAAGGAGATCTTCACCATGACCTGGGGCAGCTACGAGAGGTACTTCTGGATCATATTCCTGGCCTCCGTGGCCGGTGCAGGCCTCATCTCCAACGATATCAGGTACAACTCCATCAGCCTCTACCTCTCAAGGCCCATAACAAAAGTACATTACGTACTGAGCAAATTCGTATCACTCTTTACCGTCCTATCACTGATCACGATCATTCCGGCAGTACTGTTCTTCACCGCCGGGATGGCATTCGGTTCCGTAACATTTACATTTGTCCTTGAACACCTGTGGATACTGGGGGCCCTCTTTCTCTCCTACTCCATCGCCCTTACGGTCTTTACATCCATCTGCCTGGCGTTATCCTCGCTGATGAAGAGGGGGATCTATGCAGGAGCCGCGATCTTCTCCGTATTCGCATTCTCCTCCACGATCAGCTGGGTCCTTCACGGCCTTTTCCAGAAGGATTACCTCAAACTGATCTCCATCCACGACAACTTCGTGGTCATATACAAGGTGCTGTTCGACATCGATTTCAATGCCAGGGCCTACGGATATGATTGGCACTCTCCAGCTGCCGTTCTGCTTTGTCTAACACTGGTCTCCTGGGCGATCATCGTCTACCGTATGAAGAAAGTGGAGGGCGCCTGATGGAGGAGAATATCATCGAGGTCAAGAACGTCTCCAAATTCTACGGCAGCGTGCTGGGGCTGAACGAGATAACCGTTAACTTTGGGAAAGGTATCACCGGGATCCTTGGGCCCAATGGGGCCGGCAAATCAACGCTGATCAAGGCCATCATGGGGCAGATCAAACCGAACATGGGCAAGATCACGGTCATGGGACAGAGGGTCTGGGACAACCCCAAGCTGAACCAGATCATGGGATACTGTCCCGAACAGGAGGCGTTCTACGACCGCATGACCGGATTGGAGTTCGTGACCTACTGCACCAGGCTCAACGGCCATTCCAGAGGTAAGGCATCGGAAATGGCCAGGAAGGTGATTAAAACCGTTGACCTCACCAAGGACATGAACCGGGCCGTCACCGGTTACTCAAAAGGTATGAAACAGCGCATCAAGATAGCCCAAAGCCTCGTTCACGATCCCGAGATCCTGATCATGGATGAACCTCTTGCTGGAACCGACCCCGTGGGGCGGATCCAGATAATGGAACTGCTGTTCAAGTTGAGGGACCAGGGAAAGCATATACTGGTCTCATCCCACGTCCTCCATGAGGTGGAGAGGATGACGGAGAACATAGTCCTGATCAACAAGGGAAAACTCCTTGCCCAGGGCAACCTCCACAGGATAAGGGATTCCATGGACAAGTTCCCATTGACGGTAAAGATCACGTGTGAAAAGAGGCGTGAACTGGCCTCGATCCTCTCCAAAATGGAAAATATCATCTCCCTCTCCTACGCCGGTGGCCAGAATGTGCTGTTGGTTCGAACGGGGGATCCCAACCTGTTCTACGACGGGTTCCAGGAGATAATTTTGGATGAGGGCATCAGGATCGATTCCATAGACTCTCCCGATGATAACCTGGATGCGATATTCAAATATCTGGTAGATTGACATGAAGAAAAAAGAGTACAGCTACGTGGATGGGATGTCCAACAGGGCGTCCGCCGTTATCAAATTCACCGTCAGGAGGATCCTGTGGTCCAGGTCGACCATACTGGCGATGCTGATATTGCTTATCCCCACCTTCATCGCGCTCTACATAGTGTACGATACCCCGGATGATGCACAATGGCTGGAGGGTTTTTCGGATTTCACCCTGCTGTTCTATTTCCAGTTCTTCGTCATCCTCTACTGCCTGGTCTACGGGTCCAATCAGGTCCACGAGGAGGTTGACAGGAGGACGATAACCTATCTGACAACGAGGGGCATGAAGAGGGGGGAGATCCTCCTCTACAAGTACATCGGCATGGTGATATCGGTCTACCTTATGCTCTCGGTGACCATCGTCATCATGTATCTGGTCCTTGGCCTGATGGCCCCGATCTCCGAGATCATCTCCTCCCTGGACGTGCTTGCAAATGTCCTCTTGATCACATTACTGGGCACGCTGGTATACGGCGCCATGTTCATTACGCTGGGAACCCTGATCCGATGGCCCCTCATGGTGGGGCTGCTTTACACCTTCATCTGGGAGATGATCGGATCGAACTTCCTGGGCAATATCAGACAGGTCACCGTCATGTACTACCTCAGATCGATCATGTACTGGGAGGTGGGCATAGGTGAGATCACCACGTTCAAGGAGATGCTCTCCACGCAGTTCTCTATCTTCTTCCTTCTGTTCCTCACCGGCATATTCCTGCTGATCGGCCTGATCTCCATAAGGAGAAAGGACCTGAACTGACGGCCTCACCGGTAGGTATGGTCCATATCTAAAGGTAATTTCATCCGATCAGATCTCGACATCTATACCTAGCTTGGCGGAGAGCTCTTTGTACCTGTTCCTGATGGTGACCTCTGTGACCCCTGCCACATCGGCGACCTCCCTCTGGGTTCTCCTCTCTCCCGTGAGGATCGAGGCGATGTATATGGCTGCAGCAGCCACACCGGTTGGCCCCCTGCCGGAGATGAGCTCCCTCTCGTCTGCCTCTTTCAGGATCTCAAGTGTCCTTGACTGGGTCTCACCGGACAGCTTGAGCTCGGAACAGAACCTCGAGATGTAATCCTGTGGGGAGGTGGGGTTGAGCTTCATCTTGAGCTCTCTGGCCATGAACCTGTAGGTCCTGCCGATCTCCTTCCTGTTCACCCTTGAGGCTGCGGATATCTCATCCAGGGTCCTTGGGACGTTGCACTGCCTGCACGCGGCGTAGATCGACGCGGCGACGACGCCCTCTATGGACCTTCCCCGGATCAGGTTCTTGTTCACGGCTCCCCTGTAGATCAACGCGGCCGATTCCCTCACGTTCCTGGGAAGGCCGATCCCCGATGACATCCTCTCCATCTCCGAGAGGGCAAATGCCAGATTTCTCTCGGTGGCATTGGAGACCCTGATCCTCCTCTGCCATTTTCTGAGCCTGTACATCTGTGCCCTGTTCCTTGTGGGTATGGACTTCCCGTAGGAGTCCTTGTTCTTCCAACCGATCTCTGTGGAAAGGCCCTTGTCATGGATCATCATGGTCATCGGCGCCCCCGTCCTTGCCCTCTGCTCGTTCTGCGCCGAATCAAAGGCCCTCCATTCCGGGCCCTGATCTATTATCTGTTCGGATATCACGATCCCACAATCCCCACACACCAACTCGCCCCTTTCGTAATCCCGTATAAGGTGTTCGCTTCCACACTCGGAACTTTTCGTCGTTTCCTCTATCTGAACCTTGTAAGACATCGATCTCAACTCCTGGTTGGCCGTCCACACCCGGGCGATCAACCTGTTTTTTCT
>JAUVCY010000094.1 GCA_030595585.1 Thermoplasmatota archaeon | reverse complement strand
CACCACATTATTTCTGAACTTCACCCAGCGCACCTTCTGGGATGAGGTCCTTCGGGAATTCTACAACCCAGTTGAGCGTGTCTATATCTCCTTCAACAAAAGCGTCATGGACGGGGACGATCTGGAAAATGACCTGATCGTAACGGTCACAGCTCACGCGGAAGGGGATGGGATAAGTATCGAAGGCGCAGATGTCTACATAGGTGGAGTGTCCGTCGGACCGACCGACCTACACGGAAATGTGACGGTCAAGGACCTGCTGCCGGGTGTATACGAGATCATAGCGTACAATGGAACGCACGTGGGTGTATCATCCGTGAAAATGATGAACAGAGCCCCTTTTGCCGTTTGTGACCCCATCTCATTGAACATCTCTCAGGAGGAGGAGGTAGCGCTCTACTCCCTTGGCTCATACGATCCCGACGGAGACCCCATGACCTACGGTTGGGATCTGGATGACAGCGACGGCCTGAACGATACCGACTCCTCAGACACCATGGTGGTGGTCTCCTTCAGAGAGGTCGGGACCAGGGTGGTAAGGCTCACGGTAAGCGACGGTGAGGAGGAGAGCCACGTGGACATACCCATCAAGGTCAGCAACGTTATTCCAACGGCAGTGCTGAACATTCCCACATCCACATACGAGGATCAGGTCTTCAACGTTTCAGGATGGGAGTCCAGCGACAGGACGACGGACGTGGAAGGGCTTTCTTATCACTATACGATCGACGGCAACGGATCGCGGGATTGGACAGATGATCCCAATATCACAACGTCGTTCGAGACGGCCGGGGTCCACTGGATAACGCTCCAGGTTCGGGATGGTGATGACGGGGTGGGAAAGGCCACCGGTTCCACGATGGTATTCAATACGCTTCCCGTGGCGAACATGAGCGTTCCTGTCACCGTCCACGAGGATGAACCCTTCACCCTTGACGGAACGACCTCCACAGACACCCCGTCAGATCTTCCCATACTGAACTACACCTGGATGGTCCAGGGAGACATCGCTCCAAAATATGGCCCTCTGGTCGATATGTCGATCTCAAATGAGGGGATTTATTCGATCTTCCTGGATGTTACTGACGATGATGGAGATCGATCTAGGGTATCTCAAAATATAACAGTTCTGAATGTGGCCCCAACAGCGATAATAAACGGACCATCGAACGGTGTGGAGGATGAGGTGCTCCATTTTGACGGCGGCCTCTCCTCTGATGGTGTAAGCGATATCCCGACACTGGTCTTCACATGGGATACTGACGACGATTCGATCCCGGACATATCCGGCAGTGAGATGTCCATATCCTTCGAGGATGAGGGAGACCACCTGATCACTCTCTGGGTCGAGGATGACGATGGCGTCAGGTCGATGGCCCAGCATTGGGTCGCAGTGGAGAACGTGGTGCCGCGGCCCACGATCACCGGGAATGCGACAGGCCTCGAGGATGAGCTACTGGTCTTTTTGTCGCATGACCCTCCCGATTCCATTTCGGACCTGGATTCACTTGAATACATCTGGTCGGTAGCCGGGGGGGAGGTTGAGGCGAACGGTCCCCGATTTGAACACGTTTTCACCTCCGAGGGGACTTATCTTGTGATCTTGGAGGTAATAGATGACCAGGGTGCATCCGGGACAGACGTGTTTGAGGTAACGATATCAAATGTTCCTCCGGTAGCGCTGTTGTTCGGGGTCCCGTCGGAGGTCACGGAAGGTGAGAGTTTCACCGCGCTTGGTCACAGGTCCCACGACACACCTTCCGACGATCCAACTCTCACTTTCAACTGGTACCTGGATGGGGAGCTCCTTTCAGGTAAGACGGGCAGGAACCTGACCATCGAAGCGGAGGGTGTGGGAGAACACACGCTTTCCCTTCAGGTCGTGGACGATGACGGAGTATCCACCACGTCCGATGAGTACTCCTTCAACGTGGTGGAGGTGGATATCGGATCTCACATTTCAAAACTGCTGTTCTCACCCTTTGGCATGGTCATTGTGATGATGCTAATTCTCCTGATATTCCTCTCCTCATATCTCCTGAAGAGGAAGACCGAAAAACTGCCACGCCCGATCCGCGGAGATCTGGAAGCCGAGGGAGAGGCCCAGGAAGGCACCCAGGAAGGCGAGGCCGGTATGGACCCAGGGGACGAACCAGAGGACCCTGATGTGGCTGATGAGCCGGGGATGGGGGACGATCTGGCCGATGTCCCTGATATCGAACCCGACGATGGGGTGGAACTCCCAGCAGTGGACGGCTCGATAGATGATCTTGATATGCCCCCGCCGGAGATAGCCGAGCTGGAGGAGATCCCGATGGACGAGGGTATCCTGAAGGACCTCGATATTCCTGAAATGAGCGTGGATGAAGAGGGCGGGATCTGATCGGATACGTGGTCGAGATCATAGAAAAAGCCATTGTAAATATTATTAGTCCCCACTACGTTCAGGTGTCATGGGCACAGGAATGATCCGGGGATCCCTGGGGAAGCGGATGGTATCTTTGATCCTCCTGTTCCTTCTCATATTGTTCTCGATATCGATCTCCATGGTATCCTATCCCGATGCCGCATCGGCACCGCCGACAAGGGACGGGGAGGTTACCTTCACAAATGTATCGGTCGAAGTGGGCCTTGATGGAGTGAGTGGGAACTTCTTCAGCTGGGGGGATTACGATAACGACGGCCACGAGGACCTTCTGATCGACGGAAAGAAGCTGTTCCGAAACACCGGGCCGCCCGACCACTCGTTCGTGGACGTCACCGGAAAGGCGGGGATAGATAGGACTGTGAACTCCGGCGTGTTCGGGGATTACGACAACGACGGCTGGTTGGACATATTCTGTGGTGGGGGCCGGGGATCGAACGATCATCCTCAATATCCCGATATCCTCTGGCACAACGAGAGGGATGGAACGTTCAGGGATGTGACCGCATCCTCAGGCCATCTGTCGGATACTTTTCCGACGGTTGCCGGTGCCTGGGCTGACGTGGACAGGGATGGTTACCTCGACCTCTACATGGCGAATTACGAGAACGGGAGCCTTGCCGGATACAGCAATCACTTCTGGCATAACCAGGGGGACGGGTCGTTTGATAACGGCACTGTGGAGTTCGGTTTCGACGAGGGCGGCGATCCGCTCCAATCCAGGGGGGCAAGCTGGACAGATGTCGATAACGACGGCTGGCAGGACCTCTACGTGTCTAATTACAGGATCATGCGCAATTACCTTTACATGAACGACGGCACAGGAGGGTATGTGGAGTTGGCGGAGGAAATGGGTGTAGAGGGACATGGGAACCCGCATCCCGTCACGGGAGGCGAGATCTATTACGGGCACTCCGTCGGAAGCTCATGGGGCGACCTCGACAACGATGGTGATATGGACCTCTGGGTGACGAACCTGGCGCACAAGGACGCCTGGCGGGGGCCCATATGTGACGATTCCTACCTCTTCGAGAACCTCGGGAAGGAGATGGATTGGGGTTTTATCGACCGCAGGGCTGAAAGCGGGATAGACATCAAGGAGATCCCCGGAGCCGTGAGGGATGGGGATGAGCTGATGGTCTCATCCAGCCTGGCAGATTACGATAACGACGGCGACCTCGACCTGTTCATCCCCCAGATCTACGGTGATGTAAGCTACTCCTATTCATTCCTCTACAGGAACGATGGGGGCCTCAGGTTCACCGAGGTGGGAGAGGAGGCCGGCCTGCGGGTCTGGAACACCTATGGATCGGCCTGGTGTGATTACGATCAGGATGGTTGGATCGACCTGGTCACTGGTGGAGGTACGTGGGACGCGGACCTGTCCAGGACGACCAATACGAACGTCCATCTGTTTCGGAACAACGGGGGGAATGTGAATACGGGATCGAGGTGGCTTGAGGTCAAGCTCGAGGGGAGGGAGTCCAACAGGGCGGCGATAGGGGCCCGCGTCACGGTGGAGGTGGACCGGGACGGCGATGGTACATTGGACCACACGGTGATCAGGGAGGTGCAGGCAGGAACGGCCGCGCACGGTCAGCAGGATTCAATGCTCCTCCATTTCGGGCTGGGAACCGTCGTTTCAGATGCGGTCATGACAGTTGACTGGCCCATGGGGAGAAGGACCGTTCATCGGGAATTGGACCTCGACGGCGTCGTCCGAATATTCGAGCCCACCGAGAATATCGAGGTGAACCTCTCCCTGGACGGTGCGTCCCTCGATGGGGGGGTGATCCGCCTGGACCACACATTTGAGAATCCATCGGCGTATCATATAAGGGATCGACTGTTCCTCATCACCGTGAACGATGGTCAGCTCATCTCCGAAAAGTGGGTCAGGGAGTCGATCGGCCCAGGTGATGTGGCCATCTCCCGGATCGACCTGGATGCAGGGGGGATCGGAGCCCTGGAAAAGGTAACAATGGAACTTCTGAGATCATATCCTCCCACCATACCGGCCGCGGATACACTTGGCCGGGATGATCTGATCAACCGTCCCCCAACGGCGCTCCTGTCCGGGCCGGAAGAGGTCGATCTGGGCTCGAGCGTAACCCTCTCGGGTGAGGGGTCCCACGATGCTGACGGGGTGGTTGTGGAGTATCGGTTCGACCTCGGGGATGGCACGGTATCCGGGTGGGTCGAGAGCCCCACCATTCAACATTCATATGGGTCGGCCGGGACCTACAGGGCGGTGCTCTCCGTAAAGGATGATAAAGGGAGCATTTCACCGGAGGATGCCTACCTGACGATCAGGGTCGTGGGCCATACCATCTCCGAACCATTGGCATATATCATTGATATATTCCCCAACGACGCTCTGTCAGGAGAGGAGATATCATTCGAGGGGGAGGGGGTCCCATCGACAGGAGAGGTCATAACAGACCATGAGTGGAGCTCCTCTCTTGACGGGCGTATATCCTCAAGGGCGGCCTTTTCCACCGACATCCTGCTTGTTGGATATCACGAGATAACCTACCGTGTGAGGGATTCCGGTGGCTCCTGGTCGGAGATCGACAGCTCCTGGGTCTCCATCACCCTCCCGGAGGAGGAGAAGCTGTGGGTCTCCATAAACGGTATGAACGCGGAGGTCCCTCTTTCCGGAGATGTCATCTTCAGCGGCTCCTCGGGCCCGGTTGACAGGGTGGTGGGCGTAGAGGTGAGGGTAGATTCCGATCCCTGGACGCTTGCCCCCACGTATCCTGACTGGACCTTCAGAGTTGATTGTGATAGGCTCTCCGAGGATGAGCACATCATTCTGGTGAGGTCAACCGATGGGATGGGCCATTCCCAGATATCCCAGATGAACTTCACCGTTCTACATGAGGACGATGTAAGTGGGTCCACGATCGATAACGAGGCCGGGGGAGTGGGCGTTTCCGTTTTCGCCGTGGTCATAGGCGTAATGGCCGTAGGTGTCATCGCACTCCTGGTGGGCATCGTTCTCCAGATCGTAAGGCGCAGAGATGAGGATATCCTCTGATCTGCCCGGCAACCGTACACTATAGCAAAAGTTATAGCAGTATCAACGATATCTCCCAGGTAATATATCGGAGGTGGTATTGTGCTGGCGAAAGGAACACCATGGTGGATAGGGGTATTCTCCCTTCTTAGCCTGGTCCCGATCTATCTTTATCGGGGGGGCGGCCAGCCCATATTTCTTCTCCTTGCCGTGATCCCGTTGGTCCTGAACATACCCCTTCTCCTCTTCTTCAGGGATCCCGAGAGGCGCATTGGAGATGGTGTGGTTTCTCCGGCCGACGGTCGGGTCATGGACGTCTACAGGGAAGGCAGATATCATCGGATCAATATATTCATGAACGTCCACAACGTCCACGTGAACAGGGCCCCGGTAGATTGCACTGTGGTATCCGTTGAAAGAAAGAGTGGAGGATTTGTTCCAGCATTTGATAAGGATTCGGATAGGAACGAGAGGGTTATCACAACGATAAAGACCCGTTACGGCACGTGGACGTTAACGCAGATCGCCGGAGCTGTCGCAAGGAGGATCGTACCCTATGTCGGCGGGGGAGAGGAGCTCAGGAGGGGGGAGAGGTTTGGATTGATCCGTTTCGGCTCCAGGGTGGACCTCAAGTTCACCCTGCCAAGAGGAATGGAGATATGCGTCAAACCTGGCGATCGGGTGCTCGCGGGGGCCTCGTGCCTGGCCTCACATGGGAAGGGGAGGTATCAGGGGTGAATGGAAGGATGCCCGGAGGGGTAAGGCGCTCGCTCGATAGGATCCGGGAGAGGCGCAGCAGGCCCAGGGTTCCCGGGTCCAGGAGGGAGCAGATCCGGAGGAGGCTGAGGCGCTCCCTGGATGGGGATATATTTCCCAAACCGATCCTCAAGATCATATCCCCGGCGGACACGATCACGCTGTTGAACTTCATCTGCGGTATCGGTGCGGTCATGTTCTCGGGCCAGGGAGGGGACGGTCTGAGGATCGCGATGGTGCTCATCCTGATGGGCCTGATCTTCGACGGCCTTGACGGCCCCATCGCCAGGAAGTTCGGAAGCTCTCATAATTTCGGCAAATGGCTTGATTCCCTAGCGGATTCGGTAACATTTGCCATCGCCCCAGCCTTCCTGATCTACAACGCCTTCTATCCATTCGATGGCAGTATATTCTCATCCGCCCAGTCCATCCTATCTGTTCTGGCCGCCCTCTCTATCGTTCTCCTGGGGATACTTCGGCTCGCGAGGTTCAGCCTATCGGGTTTCAGGTTCAAGCACTTCATAGGCATCCCCACTCCGATGATGGCCATGGTGGCGGTGGGGATGGTCTCCTTCGATCTCTGGTCGGGGAGGATCGGATGGAATATAGATTATATCACCTCGGGGGATCAGGTGCTCATCCCAGCATTCCTGTTCCTCTCATCCTTCCTGATGGTCTCGGATATCATGTACCGGAAGTACCGGGGGAAGCTGATGATCCTCGCCGCGATGATAGTGCTCCTGATGATCTTC
>JAUVCY010000157.1 GCA_030595585.1 Thermoplasmatota archaeon | reverse complement strand
AGACGGATAATCGAGCATACCGGGATGACGTACGACAACTCCACCGTCCTTGCCACCACCACGGATGGGGAGATCCTGTCCCTGAGCGGTGGAACCGAGATAACGGTCCAGAATGGGAGGTGCCTGCTGGGAGACGATAGTGAGCTTCTTGGCCTTTCATGGGGTGGTGGGATGGAGATCACAACGACCATGTCGGTGGCGAGGACCGCCCTTTACTCGATGAACCTCTCCGCACCCGGTGTCCCGTTGGTGTGGGCTGGCGTGGAGAGGGTGGTGGTCCTTGAGCTGGATGGATTGGGTTGGAACCTCTACACCAACGCCAATGATAGGCTGAACAACCTCTCGGGAATGGACGCGATAATGCCGGCACTGACCACATATCCGCCCATCACCAATGTGGGGACGGCCATGGCCGTCACCGGCCTGCCCCCCGCGGAGAACGGGATCAGGGCCAGGAGCGATCACACACTGCTCAAGCCGACCTTCCTGGAGGTGGGGGGAAACGATGGACGTTCAACGGCCTGGATCGAGGGGGACAGCGGATTCCTGGACGCCGATATGGAGAACAACGTGGACTCGGACGGGGACGGCACCATCGACGGAGAGATCCACGAGGCGGTGATGGGCCATCTTGTGGCGGGGACGGAGATCGTCCTGGGCCACTATCACTCGATAGATGACGCGGGCCACCGGAGTGGACCTGAAAGCGGGGACCATATCAATGCGATGTTGAACATCAACGGCTACATTGGAGAGGTGATATCGTTCCTGGAGAACGGAACAGAACCCTCAATTCTGATAATATTCTCGGACCACGGCATGCACGAGGGCGGAGATGGTCTGGGGGTTCACGGGGAGTTCATTCACGAGGATATGTTCTCGATCGTCGGCTATGAACTTCTCGGCGGAGCGGAGCCCCTTCCCGAACCAGGACTGACTGTGGTGGATGATATTTCAAGCCCCGTTGAAATAACGTTTGAGGAGTTCGTGGAACTTCCCTCCGTGGAGAGCTATCTCGTGATCAAGGGATCGGAGGGGGATGAGGGTGGAAACTACAGGGGCGTGGAGCTGTCCACCGTAATGGGTCTGTATGCCTCCGGAGACCCTGTGACCATTCGGCTCTCGGCCATCGATGGATACGCCGTCACACTTCCCGGACATTATGCGGATGAGGGAAGCGGCGTGATCCTGGTATATGAAAAGGACGGAGATGGGTTGGGAGATGACGGCCCCATTCGGCTGATCGTCCCACGATCCCTTGCGGGGGAGTACAACGGCCAGGAGTGCCTCAAGGGCGTGATACGGCTGGAGGTGAAAAGCTGAAGGCCTTACATCTGCTGGTGCCCGCAGCGGGGATCCTGCTGATGCTCATGGGAGCCCTGATCTACATGGGTTCCGACAGGGTCTCTCCCGATGAGGATGACTGGTTCGTCCGCGTTTCCGGCATGGTTGAGAACCGGACGGATATCCACATGGAGGAGTTCAGGGGGTTGAACACCTCCGTTTTCAGCATGGCGCTCGAGGGCACCGGGGAGGATGGAGAGAAGCATGATTACAGGGGAACCCCCCTCATGGAGCTCCTTGATGGACTGGGCGTGCATGACAATGCCACCAGGGTGACCGTCCGTGCCGCTGACGGGTACTCCAGGTCATTCTCGATATCAGACCTGGACGGGGGAATACTCCTCGTCCACGAGAAGGATGGAAAGGAGCTGGAGGGGAGGTCGGAGGGAGGAGATGGGCCCATCAGGCTGATAGTGAGCCAGGAACATGCGGGAACGTTCAACGCCCAGTTCAGCGTGAAATGGGTGAGCGAGGTGGTGGTATCATGAGGAGCGGGACCCACCTTCTTATCGTGGCATCTCTCTCATTGGCCCTGCTGATATCCATATTCGTCTCGGCCGCGTTGACGGACCCCAACGAGGAGGGATGCGACTCCTGCCACGTCGGGAGCAGGCCGGAGGGGGGATATCGGCTGGAACTGCCCGATATCGTTGTACTTGCACCCGACAACGTCTCGTCCGGAGGGTCCTTTCAGCTGCTGGTGAGGATGACGGAGGGAGAGCCTTACGACCTGATCTCCCCAACTGCATCGCTGGACCTATCCGGCCTCGAGGGTGCTGGGGCGGACCGAACACATGCAGACCTGGAGTGGACGGGAGAATATTTCGAGGGCCTCTTCCGGGTCCGGGACATCCACGAGGGAGGGACCTTGAAGGTGACCATCTCATTCACGATACACTACGATCACCCCGACCCCGAGGATGGTGACATAGGCACCTATTCGATCGAGAGGTCCCACGTGGTCGAGGTCCTTGGAGAGGTTTCGGATGATGAGAACAGGGGAGATGAGGATACGCCCATACCTCTGACCACTGCGCTTCTCTCCGCTGCGGCCACGGGGGTGATCCTGCGCAGGAAGAGGAGCTAGCGATCTCCCTTCGGGGGATCGGCTTCACCTATCGTTCGGCCGGGAAAAGCACCCTCTCCGGCCTGGACCTTGAAGTGGAACCTGGGGGATATCTGGGCCTCGCCGGCAGAAGCGGCGGGGGCAAGTCCACCCTTCTCTACATACTGTCGGGGCTTGCACCGGGGTTGATACGGGGGACCCTGAAAGGGGAGGGAAGCGTTCTGGGAAGATCGCTCCCCCTCTCCCTCCCGGAGATATCAAGGGATATCGGGGTGGTGTTCCAATCCCCTGCCGACCTCTTCGTCCAGGGCAGGTGCAGAGATGAGATCTCCTTCTCGTTGATATGCAGGGGGGAATCCCATGATAGGGCAAATTCCATGGCCATGCGTGCCGCGGAGGAGCTCGGGATCGCCCACCTGCTTGACCGAAGGAGCAGGGACCTCTCCGGCGGCGAGAAACAGCTGGTCGCCATAGCATCCTCCCTTGCGGTCAAGCCCAGGGTCCTGATCATGGACGAGCCCTCCTCCCAGCTGGACCCAAGGGGCAGGCGGAGGTTCCAAAACGGGATAGAGGGGATCAGAAGGCTCCATCCCGACATCACCATCATACAGATAGAGCAGCGCCTGGAGTGCCTTCGCTTCTGCGATCAGGTTGCGATCCTCGACGAGGGCAGGATCGTTCACAAGGGGCCGTCCTCCCGGGTTTTGATGGGTGACCTGGAGCGGTTCTCCCTGAAGGAGGACCCGATGGTGGGGGCCTACAGGAAGGCGGTCGAGCTGGGGCTCCACGACGGAAGTGGTGTCAGAAGGGACCTCCTCCGGACCATGGGGGATGCTCTCAGGGGGAAGCTTTCACCTGTTGAACACGGGGCGAGGGCGGGCTCCCTCTCCCTTCACCTCGAGAACGTGTACTACAGATACCCCGGCTCCAGAGGGGGGATACGGGGATTGAACCTCTCGTTGGAGGGGATCCGTTCCCTGGCGCTTATGGGGCCCAACGGCTCGGGAAAATCCACCCTTGGAAAGACGATCGCGTCCCTTATCGTCCCGGACAGGGGCGCCGTGAAGGTAGATGGAAAGGTGTTCTATCTGTTCCAGGAGCCATCCAACATGTTCTTTGCGGAAACGGTGGAGGATGAGCTGGGGGGGTTGGATAACGAGAAGATAAGGATGCTGGAGACGCTGGAGCTATCGGGGCTGACTGAGAGGGAGCCCCAGCTTCTCAGCCAGGGTGAGAAGCAGAGGCTCGCGATGGTTCTGGCATTGACCTCCGGAGGCGACCTTCTGGTGCTGGATGAGCCCTTCCGGTCCCTGGACGGGGTCATGATTCAGAGGGTAAAAGGGCTCCTCAGGGAGGAGGCTGCCCCCCCACATATCATCATCACCAACGACCCCGAGGCGGCATCCTCCTCGGATCGCATGCTGGTAATGAAGGGGGGGCGGATCGTGGGCGATGGGCCTCCACAGGAGATCCTGTCAGACCCGCACATGATGGGGAAGCTCAACTGGCCCATGTACGGCGCGTCCGTCATCGCCCGCAGGTCGGGGATGGGGAGCGGGGGCAGCTATCATCAGATCAAGCTGGCGCTGGACGGGGAGGTGAGGACCTGAAGGCTGGCTTGAAGGAACTGGACCCCCGCGTCACGTTCATCGGTGTTATCGTGGTGAGCACGGCCGCATTTGTCCTGGACGGTCCGGCAATGCTCCCCCTCCTTCTTATCCTGCTCCTTATGTGCGCCTACCATTCGGAGGATATCCGCAGATATGGAAGGGGCGTCAGGGGGCTTCTGATGATGATGGCCTTCATCGGCCTGATCCAATCCGTTCATCCACATGGGGGCGGCCTGATCTCACTGTCATTCCCGTATGTGGGAGAGGTTGGATTCTTTTCCGTTGTCGGTTTTGAAACCGCGGCGAGGATCATGGGGAGGATCGCCATACTGGTAATGACCACGATGCTCTTCGCATCGACCGTGGATGAGGGCGAGTTCCTTCGGGGGCTGAGCAGTTTCAGAATACCGTATCCGGCCATCTTCTCCATCAATCTCGTGCTGCGTCTGATCCCTGACCTGTCGGAGGACCTGCAGGATATCGAGATGGCATTTAGAGGTCGGGACCTTGGCTTGAGACGCGGGTATCTGGGGCGCTGGAGGAACTACACCCGCATGATCAAGCCGCTCTTTCTCAGACATCTTAGATTGGCCTACCTCATGGGCCTATCGTTGGAGCTGAGGGGGTTCTCCGGGAAAAGGCCCAGAGAACACGGAAGCGGAAGGGCGCTCAATCTGTCAGAGAAGTCTGTATTACTCCTGCTTGCCTCTGGTGAGGTCCTGCTTGTCGCCTGGGGCTTGCTAATGTAGTATACTACATTCCGCCCAGGTTGGACTCGATGAACGTCTCGGTATGCATAATGCCGGGTATGGAGCGGATCTGGCCAATTATGTTATTGGCGAGGTCTTCGGGGTCGTTCCCCTTGACGTGCACGATGAAATCGTACTCGCCCAGAAGGGGGTAGGCCTCGATGACAAATTCCAGGGCCTTGAGCTTGTTGAAAACCTCATGCTCCACGGCAACGTCACACTTTACCATCATGAAACCGAATACCATAATCAGGGCAATGACATACTCTAGGTTTTAGCTTTTTCCCCACGGAAGGCGAATATAATTGATTTTAGTCCCTGTCCGGAGGGGAAAAGAGTTATATCAAAGCCCGTAATCCCACACTGGTGAAAGGCACCCGTGGGAAGGTTGTATCGATACAGCATTGGGGGCCCGTCACTATGACGTTCCAATAAACTGGGGGATGACCAAATGGAAAAGAAGGTAATGAATCGATGGATAATCGTGTTCGGTGCGATCCTCATCCAGCTCTG
>JAUVCY010000127.1 GCA_030595585.1 Thermoplasmatota archaeon | reverse complement strand
GAGCAGGCAGTCTGGATGTGCCTTCTTGATGGAGAGGTACTGTCTCATCAGGGGGGTTGGATCTCTCTTTATTTTCTCCGGCAAGGGCTTGACCTTCCAGAGGATATGTGAAATCCGCCTTTTACCATTTCCCCTCCAGGTGGTTATATGCAGCCTAACTTTGACAATCATTTGTACTCGTATGTCAAAGTTAGGCTTCTCCCAACATTGAGAGGTTAAGATCAGATCAATCAAAGTTGGGATGCAGCCGTTTCGAACCCTGCAGAGTCAGGCCATGAAGCCCGAATCCTCCCTCACCCGGTCAAATGTAAGCTTGAACTCTACCGCGCTTTGCCACCTCTCCTCTTTTTTCTTCTGAAAGGCCCGTTCCAGAATGGTGTCAAAGGGTCCAAGGTCACCTGAAACATCGGATAATGGGATCGGCTCGTCCTGGAGGATCCTGAATGATATCTCATAGGGGTCATCCACATCGAATGGGAACCTGTCCGTCATAAGCTCGTACAGAAGGACGCCCATCTGCCAGATGTCCGTCCGGTAATCCACCTTTCCAAACCTCTTTCTGGATATCTGCTCGGGGTCCATATAGTGATAGGTTCCGGTAACGCCCTGAGTTGAATGGGAGGAGAGCGTAATCACCTTCGAGATGCCGAAATCGGTGAACTTCGGCTCGTTGTCTATCATCAGTACGTTCTCCGGTTTGAGGTCCCGATGGACTATGCCCTGATGATGGATCCTGTCGATCTTGCCAAGCAGTTTGCTCCCGATCGCCATCCTCTCCTCGAGGCTTTGACTCCCCATATGCGTTCTTAGGGACCTCTCGCTCAATTCCATCACGAACCATGGGAACGGCTCCACGCCAATATCATAGAGCTTTACCACATCCGAGGGAAGAAGTTCCGTTAGATTGGCCCAGATATTCGCCTCCTTTCTGTACTTGGACCTCTCTATCCTGGACAGATCGATGGTGTCCTCCCCCTCCATATTTCGGTCCTTCGGGACCTTCATTGCGTATTTATTCCCGCCCTTGGACACCATGTAGACCGAGGAGAAACCGCCGGACCCTATCTTCCTCTCCACCTTGTAGGAAAAGTAATCCCCCATGGAGAGCTCTGCACCTTTCTCGGCTTTTCCCGGAAAGACCTTGTGTACCATCCTTCTGATGCCAGCACCATCGATATCGGGGGTCTCCCCCTGCACTTGTGGCTCCATCTGTTTGGGTCTATCAATGATCTCCATCTCCACATTGATCCACATCTTCTTCTCCATTATCCCCGGTTCTCCATTGAGCAGGGTAGAATATTCTACCCTGTATGAAAGGGGCACATCGCCCTCCTCCTGGATCTTTATCCTGACGGGTATGCTCTTGCTTTCCCCTCCCTTCAGGAGTGGTAACCTCTCATCAGAATCGAGGACGTAGTTCTCCGAGGTCTGGGAAACGGAGATATCCTTCAGATTGACCCTCCCTTTGTTTTCTACGATGATGGTCCCTTTTTCCCATCTGCCCATCTTTATTACGTCCCTCTCCCTCTTCATCTCGGTCTCTATGGATATGGACGTATCGGCAGCCTGTCTCTTCAGTTCGTTCTGGACGATAATTAGCTGATCCTTTGCCTCCCGGTACTCGTATCCCGAGGTTGAATCCTCAGCGAGCTTCAGGCCCTCTGGTATCTCGATACTCATCATCTTTTCGAGTCGATCGATGAGGTCATCCACCTCCTCGCGAAGGGAGATCACCTCTCCATGTTCGTCCTCGGCCCTTTTCAGGAGGCCGCTGTATTGTCCTAACAGGTTCTGAACCTCCTCCCACCTCCGTTCGTTCAACCCTTTCTCTATCATGCTCTCCAGTGGGATGTCGTCGTCTGGAAGGATGGACGATGAAACCAGCCTCTCCTTGATCTGGAGAAGCTCTGCCATCTCCTTTCGGGACCTACCTATCTCTTTTTGCCCCTTCTCATGTCCTTTCAGTACCCCCTCCATTACGGCTATCTTTCCTTTGACATCGTCCAGGTCCCTGCTCTTTAGGCTTTCCAGTATGGCCATCTCCTCATTGTACGGGATCTTCAGGTATCCGCTCTCGATCAATGCGTTCCATCTTTTCTTCGATCCGTCAAGTCTGTGCAACAGTTGACGGTGCCGCTTGGCCCCCGCTTCGTGATCTGAGATGTCGTTCTCCATACGGTCCAGCATTTTTGCGACCTCGGGGAGGTTACGTTCTCCGAAAGAGGATTTGATCCCCGCCTCCAGTTCGCTTTTTCCTGAGAGGTAATGACTCTGGATCAACCGCCCCCACCTTGACCTAAGGCCCTCGTATCTCTTCCCTAGCTGTTTATAATCGACGTATCCGGCCTCATGACCTGCCAACTCCTTCTCGAGTTGGTTCAATTTGGCGGTAGTATCCTTGAGATCTTTCCTATTCAAGCCATCCTGTATGGGTTGCTGTAGTGGGCAATCCCCCTTGAGATAACCCACATTGACCAGGCCCTCCCATCTATTCAGGAACCCTTTCAGTTTCGATGAGAGTTCGGTAGATGATCTTTGATGGTTCTCATGTGAGGCGATGTTGTTATCCATCTGTGCTATCATCCCCTCGGCTCCGGCAAGGTCCTTGACCTTCAATTTCTCGAGGATCTCCTTCTCCATCGGGGGGTCGCCCGAGACAAAACCCGCGGTGGAGAGTACGGTCCATCTATCCCTGAGAACCTGGAGCCTCTCGTAGAGCTCCTTGAATCTCATGATTTTTTTGTCCAGGTCGAGGTTCACGCTCTTGAGCTGATCCAGTTTGCTGTTTCTGGAGAATAGCTTCATCCGACCGGTCCCCTTTTGATCCTTGAGGCGTCCTGATATCCCCCCGGATCTTGTGTGTTTTCTCCCCGCAAAGCCTTCAGCATCCCCCTCTCCTCGGCTGTGTCCATGCCCAGCGTCCTCATCTCCTCGATCTTCCCCTCCAACTGTTCTATCTGTTCCTGAACGTTCTTCTGTTCCCTCTTCTTGTAATAAACGAAGAGGAGGGCTGCAGATAAGATGATCAGTAGTATGGGTATGAGAACGAACAGGATACTGGTTTGCATATTAGGGGAGCTGTCGCCTTCATCCCATCTCCCTGGATCATCCGGGAATATATCCAGCTTCAAACCCGTCGTGGAATCCTCCTCGGACATACCTGGGTTCCACTCGTTGGGATATCCGTCTCCGTCAGTGTCCAATGATGCTGCCGGGTCATCCGGGAACGCATCACCCTCGATCCTGTCCGAAAGGGTCACGACCCTCTCCGTTGTGAGGTTGATATTTCCCTCTCGGTCCTCCGCGTAGATCGTATATTGGAGGTCGAAAAGATCTCCGAACGGTATGTAAATGGAGAATCCAGCCTGGGACTCGTAGGAATGATCTATTGCGGTTTCTTCGGAGGAGAACCAGTATGTGATCATTATCTCTTCCAAGCCGATATTATCCGTGATGATAAGTGAGAATGAGAGGTTCTCACCTCTTTGTGCGATACTGACGGTGTTGTCCAATATCATGGGTGCCTCGTCATCAATTATATTGATCTCCCTCTCGATGGACTCCTGCCAGTTGCCCGAGCTGTCCACACTGTGGATAATATAGCGCACAGGGTCAATGGAATCGTTTGGCATCTGCAGGTCAATAAATGGCAAGGTGGAAGTGCCCATTGATACGTTTGACCTTTCCCCGGATCCGAACCAGTATTCGACAAAGGTTTCAGAGACCTGGATATTGTCCCCTACTTCGCCCTCTATCCGGAACATGTCCCCTGTCTCTGGGGTGCCCGAGGTCATATCCACGATGGATGGTCGGTCGTTATCGAAGATCTCCACAGAGGCGATCTCTGTTTCCTTGAGGTTCCCCTCCTCATCCGAGATATGGAAAGAGTAGTATAGTGTAGTAAGGGAATTGGATGGAATTTGGATCTCCAGCTGATATCTATCAGACGACTTTTCCATTTCTCCTGTGATGAGGTTACCGGTTCCATAACGGTATTTTACCTTTGACTCGGATATCCCAATGTTATCCTCGAACGTCGCGCGGAAGGCGAATGTATCTCCAGTTGTGGCGAAGGGTGATGTAAGGTCGTCGATCAGTCGCGGCCGATCGTTATCTGTGATCGGTATAACGCTCTCCTCGGATTCGGCCCAGTTACCCGAGTCGTCCACGGCGTGGAATACATAGTGCAGGTCATCGACCCTGTCCTCGACCATATGCTTGAATTTCCAACCATAGGCGGGATCGAAAGTCATAGTTTCGTTATAGTGGGTGTCCCCGTCGTACCAGTATTCTACATATACGCCATGTATTCCGATGTTGTCCGTAACAGAGGCAAAGAATTGGAATGGGTCTGCAGTGTTATATGCGTCAACAGTGTGATCGGTGCCGAATATTGGCCGATCGTTATCGGATATTTGTATTGACCTCAGGGCGGACCAGTTCCAGTTACCATTGACATCCTTGGCGAGGAATTGATAATATAACGTTGTCACATCATCAAGGAGTATTGTTGTATAGGAAAATGGCCCAGTCCCATCCATGGTCCTGTTGAACTTCACTCCCACATCGAACCAGAACAGTACATTGACGATCTCCAGGTCGAAGTTATCCTCGATCGTCGTTCTGAATGTGAAACTATCCCCTGTGGTGGCAATAAGGTCCGACCCGTCGTCGATGAAGATCGGGAGGTCGTTATCGATAACATCAATTGACCGCTCGGTCGTACTGTTCCAATTTCCCGAATCGTCAACTGCGTGGAATATGTAGTAGAGTGAGGAAAGCGAATCCGGGGGAACATCGACCTCATTTGTGAAGTTAAGGACCCCATCCATTATTATATTCTGGTGGCTCTCCGATCCAAACCAGTATTCAACATGGGCTGATTCCACAATGAAATTGTCGGTAATTGGAATACTGAACATGTATGTGTCGCCGGTAGTACCCGAAGCGGATGAGCTGTCCACTCCGAATATAGGTCTATCGTTGTCATAGAACGGTATCGAATTCCCCGGATAGGTGTACCAGTGGTCTACGGTATCTTTGATATGGAATAGATAGGATAGATTCCGGGCGGAATCAGGCGCGATCGTGGTGTTCGTGAAGAGAGATGTCCCCACCATGGATTTATTTTGATGTATCCCGCCGTTGAACCAGAACTCCACAAATACCTCTGAGATGGGCGCCCCTGTGTATTTCGTGAAGTTGAATGTGAATGGATCTCCTGTTGTCCCATTGCCCGGGCTGCTGTCCACCCCGATAATGGCCTTGAACGGGCCGATGGAGAGAGAGGGCCTGGATTCTCCCAGGATGTTGGTGGAAGTCAGGTAATACGAGTAGTTCTGATAATAGTAAGTGGTGTTATCGAAATAGAATGAAACACCAGGACCCACGGTATCAAGATGGAAGAAATCACCCGTTCCGCTCCTCCTGTAGATATTGAAACCTTCCTCAAGTCCCCACGCGTTTTCCTCTGGATTCTCCCAGGTAAAGTTCACTCCTCCGAATACGCTTGAGACGGATAAGTTCTGAGGAGGGTTGATCAACGGAGAGTAGACCAGGGGCCGATGATCCTTTGAGCTGTTTCCGCTGATGTTGTACGGCACATCCACGATCATGTCTCTGTCGTTATCCGGTGACCTCCAGTCCTCCCAATAGTTACCGTAACCCGTGGTGGTGTTCCAAGAGTTAACTCCATTATCAAATGACTGTACGCTGTCCTGATCGTAGGCAGTAGTCGATCCGTTATTGAATTTGAAGGAATTATTGTGGATGCTGTTTCCAGTGCTTTGGTGGATAGAAACACCGGATAATGAGTTGTTCAAGAGTATATTATAGCAGATGGAATGGCCCCCCTCTAAATAGGGTTCATGGACCCCATATTTCGCATAGAGATATCGTTCTTTAATTTCTTCGGATGAAAGGGAGCGGTTCCAGACCATTGGCTCATCGATCACACCGTTTATCCTGTGGCTGTACGAACCCCCCCATGTGTGATAGTTAACGTACCAATCCGTTACGTTAATGGTTCCGGATCTTCTAATGCTTCCAACCAGGTCATCATCCACATATAATG